>JAQGPE010000634.1 GCA_028293225.1 Akkermansiaceae bacterium
CGCCTTCGGCCTCGGCACCGACAACCGCATCATCATTCAGTTCGAACACGTCAACCAGACCGGGACTCCCGATTACGGTGTGCCGGCCGTAAAGGGCTACGCCATTCCCGGCGTCAATGACGAGTGGTACTACGGCAACAAGGCTCTCGATTTCGACGACGCCAGCCAGACTTCCATCACTCTGCGTCTGGAGCACGACTTCAGCGAAAAGGTCAAACTCACCAACCAGACCCGTTACAGCGAGTCGGACCGCGTCGCCGTCGCGACCGGCATTGGCACCACCGTTACCCCGGTCCCGGGCGAGTTCCCGACCGTCACGGTGACGCGCAGCCGCCAAGGCAACGAACGCCATAACAAGATTTTCTCGAACCAAACCGCTCTGACCGCGAAGTTCGACACCGGTCCGCTCAAGCACTCGCTTTCCGCCGGCCTGGAATATACCTGGGACCAGCAGACCAGCCCGACGGTGGTGGGAATGGGCACTTTCTCGTCCGGTAATCCGATCTTGTCGCCGTTCGTCCCGAATTTCCCGGGATTCGTTGACGACAGCTATGCACCGAACCGCAGCCCGCTGGGCTACCACAGCGTTGGCGCGACCGATACCATCGGTGTCTACCTGTTCGACAGTGTCGAGTTTGCCCAACACTGGCAGATCAGCGGCGGCTTCCGCGCCGATCGCTACGACGCGCGCTTCTATTCGCTGGGTGCGAAGGTTCCTGCGACGCCGACCAACGCCGGCAATCCTGACGGCGTCGTCTACGGCGATGCCCAAGGCGCGCTCTACAGCGGCAAGGTAGCCCTGACCTACAAGCCAACCGCTGACGGAAGCATCTATCTCGCCTACGGCTCGACGATGACCCCTCCGGGCTCGGCAAACTTCACTCTGAGTGAAAGCGGCCTCAACCAGAACAGCCCGACCCTGGATCCTCAGGAATCCTGGAACGTCGAACTCGGCTCCAAGTGGGATCTGTTCGATGACAAGTTGTCCCTGACGGGCGCGATCTTCCACACGGAGAACACCAACGTCATTTACACCACCGATCCTTCCCAGCCGCTCGACCCGAGCAGCTACTCGCTCGACGGCGGCCAGACTATTGACGGTGTCACCGTCGGTGCAGCCGGTCACATTACCGACAAGTGGGGCATCCAAGCCAACATTGCCCACCTCAATGCCGAGCTCGATCAAAAGGGCAGCGTCAACGACGGCCGCGACCTGACCCTGACTCCCGAATGGTCGGGCTCCCTCTGGACCACCTACCAGCTGCCTTGGAAGCTCCTGGTCGGCGGTGGCATCCGCTACCAGAGCCAGGTGGAGGTCAACGCCGCCAACACCATCCGCGTGCCGAGCTACGCGGTGGTCGATGCGATGGTCCGCTACCAGGTCAACGAGCGGATCAACGTCCAGGCGAACATCAACAACCTGCTGAACCGCGACTACCGGGCCAGCGTGAACAACAACGGCCAGCGCTTCAATCCGGGTGCGCCGTTCGGGTTCATGATCAGCACGAACTTCTCGTTCTGATCGGGTCTACGAATTTCCTAGTAATTGTAATTGGTTGTTCAGACACCCCCGCCGTCCTCCCCAGGGCGGCGGGGTCATTGCCTTTCACCGTATCGCTTTCGTTCATGATCCTCTCGATCCCTGACGTCCTGACTCCGGCCGAAGTGGCGCACGCGCGCGAACTTCTGGATACCGCCGACTGGACCGATGGCAAGCTGACCGCCGGCTATCAGGCGGCGAAGGTGAAGGATAACCTGCAGCTCGCGGCGACCCATCCGGTAGCCCGGGAACTGGGCGGCCAGATCGTCCGGGCGCTGACCGAAAATCCCTTGTTCATGGCGGCCGCGCTGCCATTGCATTTTCTTCCGCCGATGTTCAACCGCTACTCCGGCGGCCAGCAGTTCGGCACCCACGTGGACGGCGCGATCCGCCTGATCCCCGGCACCGGCCACCGCATCCGCACCGACTTGTCCTGCACGCTGTTCTTCGCCGAACCGGACGAATACGACGGCGGCGAACTCGTCATCGAAGATGCCTACGGGGCGAAAAGTGTGAAACTTCCCGCCGGTCACATGGTTCTCTACCCGGCCACCAGCCTGCACCATGTCACCCCGGTCACGCGCGGCGCCCGGGTCTGTTCGTTCTTCTGGCTGCAAAGCCTGATCCGCGACGACCAGCGCCGCTCGATGCTCTTCGACATGGATATGGCGATCCAGCGGCTGGCCGTGGATATGCCGGACCACTCCTCCGTGGTTCAGCTGACCGGAGTTTATAACAATCTGATCCGCCAGTGGGCGGAGATGTGACCGAGGCTGCCCTTCTCCCGGCTCCGGCATTGCCCTCGTTTTCATGAAAAATCTGTTTCTCGCTCTGCGCAAAATTCTGTTTTGGGCCCACCTCGTGGCAGGCGTCACCGCTGGCCTCGTCATCCTGGTGATGGCTCTGACCGGCACCGTGATTTCCTTCGAACGCCAGATCACCGAAGCGGCGAACGGTTTCAAGATCACCGTCCCGGCCGATGGGAAGAAGCTCAGTGCGGAGGAATTGCTGGCGGCTCTGAAGCAAGCCGCTCCCGAGACCGCACCGACAGCGATGACGCTACGCTCCGACGCCGATGCGCCGGTCGCGTTCCAGTTCGGCCGCGAGAAGACGCTTTTCCTTGATCCCTACACCGGTCAGGTCCTGGGAGAGGGTGCGAAAAAGACCCGCGCCTTCTTCCAGTTCGTCACCGGCTTGCATCGCTGGCTGGCTCTCCAGGGCGATATGAAGGATGTGGGGCAGGGGATCACTTCCGCCGCGGCGCTGATCTTTTTCTTCATCATTCTGAGCGGACTCTATCTCTGGATTCCGAAGCGCTGGACCCGCAAAGGGATCAAGGTCGTCACCAGCTTTCAGGGTGGACTCAAAGGCCGGGCGCGCGACTGGAACTGGCACAATGTGCTGGGGATCTGGTTTGCCGTGCCACTGCTGATCCTATCCTTGACCGGTGTGATCATGGCCTATCCATGGGCGAACAAGCTGCTCTTTAACCTGGTCGGTGTGCACCCGCCTCAGCGCAACCAGGATGGCGGCGGTGGCGGTCCGCAGGGTGGCGGTGGGGGGGAGCGACGTCCTACCGAAGGCCAGGGCGATCGCCCGCGT
>JAQGPE010000645.1 GCA_028293225.1 Akkermansiaceae bacterium
GACAAGCTGCATCGCCCGCGTGATTTGGGCGGTGTTTTTGACCGACTTGATACGCCGGCGGATGTCGCGAAGATTGGCCATGGTGGGAAAACGCTGGGATCGGGGAACGGAGGACGAACAAACGAACGAACTACTGAGGTCGGATTACTTCCAGGACTGCTTGAAGTCGCCGATGGCCTGCTTGACCAGTTCGACGGAAGCGGCGTCCTTCTTGAGGTCCGGCTTTTCGTTGCGGATCTTGTCGAGGAGCTCGGTCTTGCGGGTCTCGAAGAACTCACCGAGGGCGAGCTGGAAGCGCTTCACATCACTGACCTTCACGTCATCGAAGAAACCGTTCTGCATCGCGAAGAGGTAGACGGACTCCAGCTCCATGGAGAGCGGGGAGTACTGGTTCTGCTTGAAGAGTTCCACGATGCGGGCGCCGCGATCGAGCTTCTTCTTGGTCGAGGCGTCGAGGTCCGAACCGAACTGGGCGAAGGCCTGGAGTTCGCGGAACTGGGCGAGGTCGAGCTTGGTGGTGCCGGCGACGGACTTGATCGTCTTGGTCTGGGCGGCGGAACCCACGCGGGAAACCGACAGACCCACCGAGATGGCGGGGCGGATGCCCTGGTAGAAGAGGTCGGTTTCCAGGTAGATCTGACCGTCGGTGATGGAGATCACGTTGGTCGGAATGTAAGCGGACACGTCACCGGCCTGGGTTTCGATGATCGGCAGAGCGGTCAGGGAACCGCCACCGGCCGCGTCGGTCAGACGGGCGGAGCGCTCCAGCAGGCGGGAGTGGAGGTAGAACACGTCACCCGGATACGCTTCACGGCCGGATGGGCGCTTCAGGATCAGGGACACCTGGCGGTAGGCGACGGCGTGCTTGGAAAGGTCATCGAACACGATCAGGCAGTCCTGACCCTGGTCCATGAGGTATTCGGCAATGGCGCAACCGGCGTAGGGAGCCAGGAACTGCATCGCGGCGGCGTCCGAAGCGGAGGCGGAAACGATGGTGGTGTATTCCATCGCACCGGAGTCTTCCAGGATCTTCTGGATGCGGGCGACGTTGGAGAGCTTCTGGCCGATGGCGACGTAGATGCAGTAGAGCGGCTTGTGATTCTGCAGCTTGCCCTGCTCCGCGGCCTTGTTCTGCTTGGCCTGGGAAATGATGGTGTCGACGGCGATGGTCGTCTTGCCGGTGGCACGGTCACCGATGATCAGCTCGCGCTGGCCGCGGCCGACAGGGATCATGGCGTCGATCGACATGATGCCGGTCTGGACCGGAACGGACACCGACTTGCGCTTGATGATGCCGGGAGCGATCTTCTCCATTGGATAGACGGCATCGGCGACGATCTCGCCCTTGCCGTCGATCGGAGCGCCCAGGGCGTTGACCACGCGGCCGAGAACATTGCGGCCGACCGGGATCGAAAGGAGCTTGCCGGTGGTGGAGCACTCGGTGCCGGCGGTGATCTTGTCGTAGTTGCCGAGAAGCACGACACCCACTTCGCTCTCTTCCAGGTTCATCGCGAGGCCAATGACGCCGCCGGGGAAGGCGATCATTTCATTGAGCATCACGTCCGAAAGGCCTTCTACCTTGGCGACGCCGTCACCGACTTCGCGGACGACACCGACATTCGATTTTTCGACGGAGGCCGTGGCGTTGGCGATCTCCTTTTCGAGTTCCTGGAGGATGCTGCTCATAGAGAGAGTTGGCTAATATTCAGTGATCAGTTTAGGGGCGGGAGCGCCAATTCAGAAGGCTTCCACAAGGCGGTCGAGGCGGCCCTTCACAGTGCCGTCCCACACGTCGTTGCCGACGCGGATTTTGAGGCCCCCAAGAAGCTCGGGGGTGATGCGGTATTCAAAAGTAAGCTGATTGCCGTACTTCAGGCCGAGGCTGGAGACGACGCGCTCACGGGAAACCTGGTCAAGCTCGGCGGCGCTTTCGATGACGACGTGGTTGCGCTCGAGTTCGAGGCGGACCAGGCGCTTGAGAGCGCCGAGGACACCCAGGTAGCCGCGCCCCTTGGAAGCCGCGATCCGGCGGACCACGTCTGAAAGCTTGGCCTCGTCAAGACGGCCGTTGCTCTGGCAGAGCCGGAAAACGCGGCGGGCAGTGGAGTTGGCAACCTTGGTGATCTTCATGACGGGCGGAGGCGGTCAGGGTGGGGAAAGTCGGGTCAGGCGTGAGGAATCAGGCTTCGACCTTGGCCAGGGCGTCCTGGTTGATGCGCGCCTGGTCGTCGCTGGTGAGGATCTTGCCGGTGACCTGGGCGGTCGTGGCGGTGACGAGTCTGCCGAATTCGCTCTTCAGCTCGGCGGCGATCGCGGCACGCTCGGCGCGGGCGGCGGCCTCGGCCTTGGCCAGGATCTGCTGGGCGGAAGCGATGGCTTCCTGCGCCTTCTGTTCGGAGAGGGCGGCGGCGCTGGTCTTCGCCTCGGTGATCAGGCGGACGGCGTCTTCATTGGCCTTGGCCAGGGCGGCGGCGGTGGTCGCTTCCGAGTCAGCGAGCTGCTGCTGGATGCGGACGAGATTGGCTTCGCCATCGGCGATGCGGGCGCGGCGCTGCTCCAGGATGACCTGGATCGGGCCGAACGCGAATTTTTTGAGAACCAGGACCACCAGGAAGAAATTGACCACCTGCGCGATGAAGAACGCTCCATTGAGATGGAAGGTCTCCTGGACGGTTTCAATGATGCCGGGTTTCTCGGCGGCGGCAGCGAGCAAGGTGATCATGGCGGGAAAGGAAATTGAAAAAAGGAGGGCCGCACGCGCCACGAATGGCGCGTGCGGCGGCAAGGCTCAGAACGGCACAGCGAAGGCG
>JAQGPE010000657.1 GCA_028293225.1 Akkermansiaceae bacterium
TGATGCTGGCCGCCGACTCCGGCAATGCCGAGACCGCCCGCCTGCTGCTCCGCGCCGGGGCCAAGGTCAGCGTCTGGACCAAGCGCAACCGCATGTGGCCGATCAACATCGCCTCCAACAAGCAGGACGTGACGATGATGCGCGTGATCCTGGGCAAGGACCCACGGACCGAGCCGCGCCGCATCGTGGTGAAGCTCTCCACCCAGAAGGCCACGGTGTATGATGCCAGCGGCCAGGAAATCTTCTCCACCCGGGTCTCCACCGGCCGCCCCGGCTTTGCGACGCCCACCGGCACCTACGCGATCACCAACAAATACCGCGACTGGAACTCGACCATCTATCACGGCGCCAGCATGCCGTATTTCCAGCGCCTCAGCTGCAGCGACTTCGGCTTCCACCAGGGCGAAGTCCCGAACCGCCCGGCCTCCCACGGCTGCATCCGCGTGCCGTCAGGCGTCGCGACGAAGCTGTTCTCGCTGACCGAACTCGGCGACCGGGTGATCATCCAGCAGTGATCCCGGCTCCGGCCCGGCTGTCAACCAGCAGAGGAAAGGCCGCAGCCGTTTGAGAAGCGATGGGCCCTCAACCGTCGAGCGTCCACTCGGGCCGCACCCAGTGGCAGGTGTAGCCGTTCGGATGTTTCTGGAGGTAGTCCTGATGCTCCTCCTCAGCCGACCAGAAAGCGGAGGCGGGAACCACCTCGGTGACCACCGGACCGGGCCACTTCCCTGAGGCATTCATCTCCCGGATCAGCTCCCCGGCGGTCTGCTTCTGCTCATCGCCGAGGTAAAAAATCGCCGACCGGTAGGAGGTTCCCAGGTCGTTTCCCTGACGGTTTCTCGTGGTGGGATCATGAAGAGAGAAGAAAAACTCGAGAAACTGCCGATAGCTCAGTTGCTCCGGGTCGAAGTCCACGGAGATCGCTTCGGCATGGGTGCCGTGGTTCCGATAGGTGGCGTGCTCCACATCGCCGCCGGTGTAGCCGACTTCCGTTGAGACCACCCCGGGATAGCTCCGGACCAGTTCCTGAACTCCCCAGAAACAACCGCCTGCCAGAATCGCTGTTTGCGTCGTCATTCGAGATTTTCCTTCCTGAATCGTGACCAAGTATTCGCCGGCGCTCTCCGCTCCAGCGGTCCCAAGGAAGCCGAGGTGACGAGCAAGCGCAAGTCGCTGTCCTTCCTATTGTCCGGAAAGAGCCGGCTGGAACTGGCCCGGCGACCCGCATATGATAACTCATCAGGCGGCGCTTTCTCTTCCCATCCGGAAGCGCCGCCGCCAAACGAAAAAACCCGGCGCCACCAGGGAGCCGGGTTTTAAAAAAGAATGGATGGGTGAACTCAGTTCACGGCAACCGCCGACGAGCCGGTTTCACCGGTACGGATGCGGATGGCTTCCTCGATCGTGGAGATGAAGACCTTGCCGTCACCGATCTTGCCGGTGTTGGCGCTCTTCACGATGGCTTCAGCAACGGCACCGGCCTGGGCGTCGTCGACCACGATTTCGATCTTCACCTTGGGCAGGAAGTCGACGGTGTATTCGGAGCCGCGGTAGATCTCGGTATGGCCTTTTTGACGGCCAAAGCCCTTCACTTCAGTGACGGTCATACCTTGAACACCAACTTCGGCGAGGGCCTCCTTCACTTCTTCCAGCTTGAATGGTTTGATGATCGCTTCGATTTTCTTCATGGTCAGCGGATGGGTCAGGGACGGAAAAAGCATTGCCCGTGCCAAAAGGTCGCGGGATATTTTTAAAACCGGCACAAGCTTAAGGCTGAACGGGCCTTCTGACTAGGGGAAATGACGGCATGTAAGGCCGCTTTTCCCGCCCTAACTGTCACCTCCCGGAGCGGCCAAAATCGCTTTACCACAGGGATTCTTGACAGGTTGGCAGCCCGCGCCACGTTTCCTGCCGCGGCGGCTGGCTCCGCGACCGCTTTCCGCACTGTGTCATGCACTTTTCCCTGCCTGTTTTCGCCCTCTGTCTGATCGCCCCGCTGGCTGCTGAAGAGCGGGCCACGAAGGGAGTCGATCTAACGTTAGTTCCGGAGCGGGGCACGATCGCCGCCGGAGAGACGGTGACGGTCGCGCTGAAGATCCATCATCAGCCGCATTTCCACACCTATTGGCAGAACCCCGGCGTCGCGGGCGTGCCAACCACCCTGGACTGGCAGCTGCCGGCGGGCTTTACCGCGGGACCGGTCCAGTGGCCGGCGCCGGAGAAGACCTTCATGGCCACCCACCCGGTCCACGGTTATGAGCGGGATGTCATGCTGCTGGTGGACATCACCGCCCCGGCACAACTCCCGGCAGGTCCGGTGGAGTTGAAGGCCAAGGCCGCCTGGATGGCCTGCGCGGACGGCTGCTACCCCGGGAAAAAAAGCCTGAGTGTGACCCTGGGCACCGGAGTTGCGGGTGTGGTCGATGCCGCGTCAGCCGCTGAGTTCGCCAAGGCCCGCGCCGAGCTGCCGCAGCCGCTGCAGGGCTGGAAAGCCGAACTCGTCTCCGCGGCGGGTGGCGCGAAGATCCAGCTGCACCTGACTCCTGAAGCCAGCGGCCCGGCCAAGCTCGAAGGCCTCTACTTCTTTTCCAGCGACGGCCAGGTCTCCTCGGACCAGCCGCAGCAGGTGACCCGGAATGGCGACGGCAGTGTCGATCTCACCGCCGTGCGCTCGGAATACAGCCCGAAGGGCGGCAAGACCCTCCCCGGCGTCCTGATGACCACCACGAGCTTCTCAGCAGGCGGCCCGGCCTACGCCAGCATCTCGCCCGCCTACGCCACAGGGAAAGACGACAGCAGCGCTGATGAGAAAGACACCGCCTCCACAGCTCCCTCAGCCGCGCCCAAGGAGTGCGACTGCGAGAAGCCCTGAGAGGCAACGGAGGGGGGACATTCCTGTCCCCCGGCTCGGCACCTTGTACTTGGTCAAGCCCATACGCCTCCGAGGCCTCTGCGTCCACCTTTTCACGAACTGACTCGGGACCCGTCTTCCACGCTCCTCAACAGGCGCGGGGGACAAGAATGTCCCCCCTCCGTTGCCGCCCCAACTGCACCACTGTCCCCCACCAAAAAGCCCGCCCTGCTTGCACAGGACGGGCTGGAGATTCTTGAGAAAGGTCAGCGCAGCCAACTTA
>JAQGPE010000688.1 GCA_028293225.1 Akkermansiaceae bacterium
TCCGGCATCTTTCAGTCCGGTCTCCGCCGTGTGAATGAAAGCCCCGCGCTCAACCGCCGAGGTAGCTCATTTCCGCCTTATGCTGCTCCAGCCCGGGCGCGCCACGCAGCTCGGAGTAACGATCGTCGCGCCCACCCCAGATTCCCCCGAGCGCCCGCAGGATCAGGCTGTCGCTCACCCCGCCCCGCAACATGCCGCGCAGATCGTGACCATTTCCGCTGAAAAGGCAGGTGTAGAGCTTGCCCTCCGCCGACAGACGCAAACGGCTGCAATCTCCGCAGAAGGGCCGGGTCACCGAAGCGACGATGCCGATTTCGCCCCGGCCGTCGGCAGAGTGGAAGCGCAGCGCAGTCGCCCCTTCCCGGCCGCCGTCATGTTCGACCAGCGGCCACTCGCGATCGATCATCGTGCGGATTTCCTCTGCCGTGACCACCTCGCCACGCTGCCAGCCGTTGGTCTCGCCGACATCCATGTATTCGATGAAGCGCAGCGTGACGCCCTTCGCATAAGCCCACGCCGTGAGCGGCAGGATCTGATTCTCATTCCAGCCCCGACGGATCACCGCGTTGACCTTCACCGGCAGCCCGAAAACCCGCGCAGCATCGATGCCTGCCAGCACCCGCGAGACCTCCGCGCCGGTGCCGTTCATCCTGCCGAAAACCACCGGATCCAGGGCATCCAGGCTCACGGTGACCCGCCGCAGCCCGGCCAGGGCCAGCGCTTCCGCCTTATGAGCCAGCATGATGCCATTGGTGGTCAGCGCCAGATCCGGCGACCCGGCAATACTCGCCAGCGCCGCGACCAGATCCTCAATGCCCCGCCGCAAAAGAGGTTCACCGCCGCTGAGCCGCAGCTTGGTCACGCCCACCGACACCGCCAACCGGGCCACGCGCTCGATTTCCTCGAAGGTCAGCAGGTCCTCCTTGGCCAGGAAAACATGGTCAGGCCCGAACTGCTCCGCCGGCATGCAGTAGCCGCAGCGGAAATTGCACCGGTCCGTCACCGAGATCCGGAGATCCCGCAGCGGACGCCGGGCACGGTCGAGCAACAGAGGCATGCCCCATCCTCAGCATGAGACGGACCCATTCTCCTGCTTTTCCGAAAGATTCCACGTCATGACCTTGCCCGCGCCATCCCACTGCTGCGATCCTGCCCGGGTGAATCCGAAGCTGGTAACGCCCGCCGAAGCGGTGCGCCTGATCCTGACGGCACTCTTTTCCGCCGGGATCGAGGAGTTGCCGCTGGCAGCGTGCCTGGGCCGGGTCCTGCGGGACTCGCTCCTCGCGGACCGTCCACAGCCGCCCTATCGCCGCGCGACCATGGACGGCATCGCGCTCTCCTCAGCCACATCCAGGGGCTCATGGAGGATTGCCGGGCTGCACGCCGCGGGAGATCCCCCGCCGCGCCCGCTCACCGCAGGCGAGGCCTGGGAAATCATGACCGGCGCGGTGGTGCCGGACGATTGCGATTGCCTGATCCCCTATGAAGAAATTTCCATCTCGAATGGCCTCGCCACCAGTGACGCGGCGCTGCATCCCGGGCGCTGCATCCATGCTGCAGGCAGCGACGCTCCGGCGGGCGCCCGGCTGGCCGCGAGCGGAACCACGATAGGTCCCGTAGAAATCGCCATCGCGGCTTCGGTGGGGAGGGATCATCTGCCCGTCTCCGCGCGGCCGGTCATTTCCATCCTCACCACCGGCGATGAAGCGGTGCCGGTGACCGCCACGCCGCAGGCCTGGCAGATCCGCCGCTCCAATGGCGTCATGCTGGAAGCCACCCTCCGGCGCGCGGGTTACACGGATATCCGGCTCGATCATGTTCCCGACGATCCCGCAGCCCTCGATACCGCCTTCGACCGCACCCTGGTTGCAGGAGGCGTCGTGATCCTTTGCGGCGGAATCTCCAGGGGAAAGCGCGACCACGTGAGGGAGACCGTGGAGACCCGCCTGGGACCGCCCGCCTTTCACGGCATTTCCCAGCGTCCCGGCAAGCCGATGGCCTTTTGGCCGGGTCGTGACACGCCGGTCTTCGCCCTGCCGGGAAATCCGCTCTCGGTACTGGCCACCTTCACCCGCTACGTCATGCCGGCGTTGCGGAAGATCGAGGGCGCTTCTCCTCTTTCACTGCGCCTTCCCCTGGCCGCAGCCGTCGAGCCGCTGCCGCACCTGACCTGGCTGCTGCCCGCCCGGCTGGAAAACGGCGCCGCCCACCGGCTGCCACCGCAGAACTCCGGCGACTTCATTTCAGTGGCCGGGACCACGCATCTGCTTGAGATTCCCGCCGGTTCCACGATGCTCCAGAGCGGGGATCTCGTCAGAGCCTTTCATCTCTAACAGATCTGTCATCACCATCATGTCGCTTTCCCACGTCAATGACTCGAACCAGGCCGCGATGGTCGATGTTTCGGCCAAGCCGGTGACCGCCCGTGTCGCCACCGCCGAAGCCCGCATCCGCGTGAACGAAGCGGTGGCCGCCCAGTTCAATGGCACCGAGCTGACCTCCAAGAAAGGCCCCGTCTTCCAGACCGCGATCCTGGCCGGGGTGATGGGCGCGAAGCAAACCCCGGCCCTGATCCCGCTATGTCATCCGCTGCCACTGGACGATTGCAGGATCACCGTCGAGTTCACGGACCAGGAGGCGGTGCTGCGCTGCACCTGCAAGACCACCGGGCGCACCGGCGTGGAGATGGAAGCCCTCACCGGCGCCACGATCGCGGCGCTGACGTTTTTCGACATGATCAAGGCGCTCGATCCCGCCGCGGTCATCCACTCGATCCGCGTGCTGGAGAAATCCGGCGGCAAATCCGACTTCACCGCCCCGGCCTGATGACCCCGAACATTCTCATTGTTGCCGGCGGCCGCAGCGCCCGCATGGGCCGGGACAAGGCCACCATCGAGCGGCCCGGCGGCACGCGGCAGATCGACCATCTGGCCGCGCTGGCGCACAGCCTTGGCGGACCGGTGTTCCTTTCCGCGCAGGTCCAGGATGACCGCGGCACCGGCCTGACCGTGCTGCCGGACCCGGAAGGCTACGCCGGCCCGCTGGCCGCCCTGGCAGCCGCCCGCGCCACCGGGCTCGCCGGGCCGTGGCTGGTGCTGGGGTGCGATCTTTTCCTGCTCGATGCCGCGACCCTCGCTCATCTGCTGGCTCATCGCGATCCGGCCCGGGCGGCCACCGCGTTCCGTAATCGCATCGACGGTCGCGCCGAACCACTCTGCACCCTCTATGAACCAGCCGCCCTGCAGGCGCTGACTCCCGGCCAGCGCTGCGCCCGCTCCTTCCTGGAGTCGCTCGATCCACTGGCGCTCGATCTCCCCTTTCCCGCCGCCCTCGACAACGCCAATACCCCCGGCGAGCTTGAGGAGGTCTTCCAGAAGATCACCCGCGGCGTCACCGCCAAGGCCGTCCGCATCCTCTATTTCGCCATCCTGCGCGAGGCCCGCGGACTCTCCGGGGAAACGCTGGAGACCCTGGCCTGGACCGCCGCCGGCCTCTACGAGGAACTGTGCTTCCGGCATCGCCTGCCCCTGGAGCAGGACCAGCTCCGCATCGCCCGCAATGGCGAGTTCGAAAGCTGGGAGGTCGAAGTACGGGATGGCGATGAGTTCATCTTCATTCCCCCGGTCGCCGGCGGCTGAGCTCCCGCACTGTCCATGTTTTCCATCGTCACCACGCCCATCGATAGCGCCGCGATCATCTCGCAGGTCGAGGACGCCACCGCGGGAGCCGTCGTGGTTTTCGAAGGCCGCGTCCGCAACCACCACGAAGGCCGCCAGGTACGCCACCTGGAGTATGAGGCCTACCAGGCTCTGGCGGAGTCAGAGGGCGGAAAGATCATTGCGGAAGCCCTGGCAGCTTTCCCGATCCACGCGGCCGTCTGCACCCATCGCACCGGGCTGCTGGAAATCGGTGACATCGCCGTGGTCGTGGCCGTTTCCTCCGCCCACCGCGGCCCGGCCTTCGACGCCTGCCGGATCATCATCGACGAACTGAAAGCCCGCGTGCCGATCTGGAAAAAAGAGACCTATGCCGACGGCTCCGGCTCCTGGGTCCATTGCACTTGATGCGGAAAATGCACCCTTGATTCGCCGCCTGTAGACCAGCCGGGACCTCACCCTGGAAGATGATTCAGGGCTGGGTGACGAGGATCCGGAAGAACCGCGACTGGCCGGGAGCGGCGGCCGGGAGGGGCACGGAGAGGATTTCGACGTCGGCATCCGCAGCAATCACTGCGGGCGTTGCGACGCTGTTGGTCCAGGTTTGGAGATCCGTGCTGAACTGAGGGAAGTAATCCAGGCCAAGCTGGGCATAGTCCTTTCGCCGGGCGAAGACGGCGGCACCGGAGGCTGCCCGCAGGGAGGGTCCTCCATGGGAGATGACGCTGCCGCCCTGCTCTACGGCTGGACCCGTACTTGCGAT
>JAQGPE010000695.1 GCA_028293225.1 Akkermansiaceae bacterium
TCCTGCTCCTCCGGGGTGAGCTTCGGCTCCTCCGTCTCATCGCCGGGCCGCTTGTCCTTCTCGCCCTCCTCCTCAGCTTGCGCCTTCGAGTTGATCCAACGGGTGACGGCCGCGCGGAATTTCTTCGCGTCCTCCTTCAGTTCGATCTTGTCGCCTTTTAGGACGCCGATCTCCTGCGTGCCGCGGAACAGGCGGCCCTTGTCGTCGAGCATATAGAGCTCGGGCTTTTCTTCATCACTCATCGTCTTGGTATTTGGGGTGTGCGCGGAGCTTCAGGCCCAGCGAGATTTTATCGAGAATTCCGAAGATGACCGAGCGTTGCCCGGCCCATCGGTTTAGATCCTGATCGGTGTAGGGAGGTGGAGGGCTTGGCATGTCCCATCCAGTGTCCCGCTTCAGGCATTTCAGGAACAGCTTGCCGTCGACGGTCTCGGCGAGGCGGGCGAACGCGCGGCACTCGATGCGCGCGTTTCTCTTCATCGTCTTCGCTGCGTCGTCGTCCTCCTCGTGGTCTTCGATCATGCGTAGAAGGGTGTGACGGTCATGTCGTTCATCCAGTTCGCGATCCGCAGATGCATCGAGTTCTCACGGCTGGATCCGCGCGGGGGGATGCTCCGCATTTTCGCCTTCACGATGGAGGATGCGATGGCCATTTTCGCAGCCATCCGCACAGGGTTGCGCTCGCCGCTGCGCTTCATCGCGGCGATATGCTCGTCGGTGATTCGACAGCCGACGGCCTTTGCCCACTCCAGCTTCGGATTGTCACAGCGGTAGAAGAGGATGTCTTCCTCCACATCCTTCACGAGTTCCTCGGTGATGGTCAGCGGGCGGCTCATCGTTATCTGGCGGCTGAATACATGAAGGCGGCGCTTGCGGCGGCTTGCGCGGCGGCAGCATTTTCAGCGGCTTTCTTATCCATCTGGCCAGGGAGGAGATCCTAGTGGCGCAGAAGCGACCACTGCTCGAAGCTGAGATCAGAATGATTCATCTGGCACCATGCCTGATGCACTTGATGCTGCGTCTCTGCTGATTCGTGTTCCTTCACGAGCTGGAGGCCTACCGCTACAAGGCACAAAAGGCCAAAGGCTCCCCCAATCTGGTAGAGAAATTGCCAGTTTTCCCAGTGGCGGGAGAGCCAGCTTTGTTTGTCGCATATGACGCTGACTGCCTTCTCCTCCGTCAGCCGCTGAATGCTCGTTCGGATCATGTTTTCCTGGAACTGGGTGGCCAGCGTCCTGGCGAATTCTGGGTCGTTGTTAGTCATGGTCTTCGGTATCGGTGAATTATGCGGCCTGCCCGCGCATCGCCTTGCCCACGGCATCGACCTGCTCGGGCTTCAGCTTCGCGGCGGTGCCAATCATCTGGTTTGCGGCCTCGGCTTGCGCCATGGCCTGCTGCTGCTGGATCTCTGCCTGCACTGCCTGCTCGTATTCTGGCACGGTGGCCAGCCACTCCTGCGGCACACCGAAGTTCCGGCCAAGGCCCTGCGCGGCCTCGCCCACTTTGACTACATGGCGGACGGTCGGGTCGATCGCTAGCATGGGCTGGAGAGCTTCCAGGAGGTGCATGAAGCCCGCGGACTGGAGCGAGCGGATCGCCAGGGCCACGCGGGACGTGAAGAGGATCTGAGGCGGGCGGATGTGAAAGCCCCGGCCGTCCTGTGAAACCACCTCCGGCGGCGGCGGAGGGAAGCGGCGCTGCTTCATGTAGATCCGGAACACGCGGAGAAGGAGGGGATTCAGCCACTCCTCCTGCATCCGCACGAATGTCGGCGAGAACAGCACCAGTTTCTCGGTCGCGCGCTCCATGACCTCGCGGGCCGTCATCTGCTTGTCGATGTCCGAGAACATCCGGAACAGGTCGTAGTGATAGGCGTCCTTGATCTCCTGCTCACGGCGAGCCAGGCGTTCAAGACCGGCGTCGATCCGCCCTTTGCCGCCCCATTCCTCGGGCTTCGCGTTCTGGAACGGGTTGTAGATCGTCGGGCCGCCGGGGGTCATGTCGACCTCTCCTTCGAGCGTGGAGGGGATCAGGATTCGTGGGTAGAGAGCCACCTCAGCCATCCCGTCCATGATCCTCTCCAGCAGGTTCAGCTGACGAGCCGGCGCCATCGCCTGCCAGCCTGGGCACCAGCCGTAAACCTCATTGTTCCACTTCAGGTATCGGCTCACCAGGTAGGGCATTTCCTGGTATCCGCCCTCGCGCAGCAGGTGGCGCTCGGAAGGCATGAACCAGCAGGACGCGTATTCCATGTTCCCCGCGTCGATCAACATCGAGTTCCGGTCATCCCGAGGATACACGGCGTGCACCACCTTGAACTTGGTCGAGTGGCGCTTCTTGCTGTCGTCGTAGGCCTCCTTGACCACCTTCGGGACGTTGTCGCCGAACTGCTGGACCAGCTGCACGGCCGTCAGCTCCTTGTCCCGGTACACGGTATCGACCCGCTTGTCCGCATTCTCAGCGATCGAGTAGCTGCCGACAGGCACGGCGTCGAAGGACAGGCCGGAAGGGTTGGTGAAAGACTCCTCGACGTAGAGATTGCCAGGGCCGAACGCCGACCGATCAATGCAGGCCTCGTGCATTTCGGTGTAGAAGCCGCCGGTCGCGAGGCCGGTGGCCATGATCTCCGAGCACTTGCCAAAATAGCGATAGGCCGCATCGCTCTGCATGTCGGCGGGCGGCTCCAGGTTGAACCAGCGCTCACTGAAGGGCATGGAGTAGGACATCTGCCCGTGAGCCAGCGTCATGTTGCACTGCACCGCCGTCGAGTTGTAGAGCCCGCGCTCCTTGTCCGTGTTCGGGAACTGGTTCTTCGTGGTGATCTGCGCCTTGCGCGGGCAGCAGGTTTCCGCGAGCTCCTGCCAGAAGGAATCCCACGTCGAGCGGTCGGATTTGAGCGCCTGATACCGCTCGCAAAGTTCTTCGATGTCGGCGCTCATGGGTTGGTCGTGGCGAGATGTTTAGCGTCGAGATAAGAGAGGCCAGAAGCTCCATACCTGAAACGATTTAGGGGCTTGCTCGGTGGGGTATTGGGCAACTTGCCCCTGGGAATCATCACCCGCGCGGCTTGTTCCCGAGCGATCTTGGCCCAAGCTTCTTCATATCCCGGGATGCTGAAGATGTTTCTCATGGGGTGAAATAGGTAATTCCAGATGCTCCAAAGCGCCATTCCTTGGGAGTGGCCGGTCCCGGATTGTAAGGAGTGATTTGCTTCGCTTCTTCACCGGTGAGCAATTCCCCGTCGGGATCGGGGAAAAGGGCTCTTTGGTTCTCCATTTGCTGGAGATGACGCTGCTGAAGATGAGGATCCACTAGATCCCACATCGTGACCGGTGGCGGCTCTGGCTCCTGGAATTTGGATAGATCGATGGTGATCGGATCCGGCGGGTGTTTGCGATACCACGCATCGCTCAGCTTGTCGTAGAGCCACAAGCAAACGCTGAAGGCAAAGAGGCCAATACCTATTCCAAGAATGTTCATTGTCCCAAGAGGCTGCGTTTTGGCGCTCCGGTCTCAGCCAGGGAGAGGAGCGAGAGAGGGGTTTTCTTGATCGACCCGGCATAGCTGCCACCGGCGGCGGCCAGTCGTTCCTGCTCGCCGGCGATCTGGACATCTCGGGCGGACTCTCGGACAGGCGGAGCGGCGGCGACAGGCTGTTGAGGGCTGCCCTTGCAGAGCCGGGTCAGCTTCCCGCAGGGGGAGAAAAGGCCAGCCTCCCAGTGCGGGCCGAAGGGTGCGTCAGGGTGCGTGTGCATAGCGAGCGATGGCGTGCATAGGGCCAGAACCTCAGCCGGTTCTGTCGTTCAAACGACACCCATGTGACACGCCTATGCGGGAAAGTAAAGAATTCGCCCATGTCGCCGGCCGCCAGGTAGACGTGCAGGCAGTCGAGCGGGGAGCACGTCAACGGATTATCGCCCGGGTTCACGATCACGTCTTCCGGCCAGTCCCGGCAGACGTAGCGGGCGAGGATGAAGCTGGTGGCGGTGCTGATGACGATGCCGTGGAGCATGTGAAGCTCGACGTCCTCGGCGAATGTGCGGGCGCACGGCTCTCGCAAGTAGACCGCGGCGGCTTGTTCAGCTGGGGTCACTTCTTCACCCGGATCTTCCGGAAATTGGGTTTGGTGGCGGTGACGATCGGGAAGTCAATCTCGTCGTCGGTCAGCTCGCGCTTGCTGCCGGTATGGACGGTGACGCTCTTCTTCTTGCCCGGCTCGTTGAAAGCGTGAGGGCTGATCATCCCGGCGGCGAATCCCTCGGCGTAGGCGCGCAGGGCATCTGAGGCGTGGGAGTTGTCGTCGTGCAGCGGTGCTTCTTTCAGGATCGTGGTGTTGCTGTCATCGGCCTTCCTGTAGGACTCCAGAGCGCCAATCCCGGACGGATAGCGGCGACCGTCCTTCACCCGGTCCTTCTGGCAGTTGGTCTTGTGAAAGACCATGTTCGGCATCATCGCGCGGAGCTGGTTGATCCCGATCCAGACGTCGGAGGTGCGGGAGACGACCACGGCGTTCGTGATCCCCATGGTGTAAAGCTGCTGGATGACTGACATGCTTTTCCCGTTCGAGTCGCTGACACCAAACTGCCGGTGGCCCGCATCGTGGGGCAGGATGTGAAGCGTGATCGTCACCCCGTGCTTTTTCTCCCAAGCCCGGACGTACTCGACGTAGTGGGCCACCCCATAGCCGCTGTTTTCGTAGAAATCGAAGACCAGGTGTTGCATCCCCACTGGCTGCACGAACCACAGGTCGACGAAGTCGGACACGCCGATGTCCCATGGGCAGTAGATCGGCATTCCTGGCTGAAGGTTGAACTCGCAGATCCGGCCGGCGGCCCGCATTTGGCTGATCTGCTCGCCGTAGATCGCGCCCTTGATGACCGCGTTCACCGCCTCTTCCGGGGTGCTGGGATATTCCTTCTTCATGGCTGCTTTCTGGGTTCTTGCTTTGCCCGCGTACCAAGCCTGCTGGCCGGGTGTGAGGCTGATTCCGTGCTGTTCCTCCAGCTGCGCGAAATACTGCAACATCTTCTCGTCGGTGACTGGCTTCGGGTTGGCGAGGGAGTACTCCGTATCCTGCCACCAGGCGTAAAAATGGAAGCGCCAGTCGAGCGGGGAGGGATCGGCCGGCGACTCCTGGGCCGTGACGATCATCTCGTAGTTGAGCCCGGTCTTGCCGCCCTCGTGGGTGGACTCGATGACGATGACGCAACCCTGATCGACCGTGTTGAACGCGCCGGATCGGCTCTCCTCGGCCTTCTTGGGGAAATTCGCCGCGATGTACCCCAGCTCCGAGACGTGGAGAATCTGGAGCGTTCCACCGCGCAGCGACGTTCCCGCCCATATCTTCGACTCATTCGAGAATTTCAGCTCGTGGCCGTTGTCCGCGATCAACCGCACGTCGCCCTTGATCATCGCTCCCAGCGCGGCGGTGTTGGCGCCTGAACACCGGTCCTCGCAGTCGAGATTGTCGTACGCGAACTTCATCTTGTTCAGCTTCTTCTTCGCGTCCGGATCGGTCTTGTCGATGATGCCGCAGGTCTTGTTCCGGCCGAAGAGGCAGGTATCGAGCATGTAGATCGCCATCAGCGTGGACATGCCGAGCTGTCGCGCCTTCAGGATCACGTTCAACCAGTGCATGGCCGCGAGGAATGCACGCTGGGCCCAGTTGAGCCGGAACTTCACCTTCCGGCCGCGCTTGTCCTCGATCCAGTAGAGGTTGTTCAACCTCCAGAGGCGGCCCTTCAGCTTCGCGTGCAATGCCTGCTCTTCTGCTGTCATGGAACAAGGTTCGGATGAAGGTTCCTCTTGTACGGCTCGAACGATTTCCCGAACTGATCTTCGCAGTAGGCCAAGGCACGGAGGATGTGCGATGCCGCTATGGGGCTGTCCGTATTCCCTGGGTGAAAGTCCCATGTTCCCGCGGCTCCGGCGATCGGATCAGGGTCGCGAGAGAAGGCGAAGGAATACGGGGCGCCCTGCATCCAGAAGAATCCGCAGTCGTTGTGAAACATAATCTGCCCGTCTTGGATCGTCACGAAGTAGGGAACGCAGGCTAAAATCACGGTCTCTTTCATGCCTCCTCCTCCTCGTTCGGCAGAGCGCCGGTGTCGATTCCCTCGAGTACCCGCTTCAGTGTCAGCTCGCCCTCGATCTTGATAGGCTGGTTGTCCCCGGTCATCGCGTTGTCGATCTGGATGGCCCGGGCTCGCTCGGCAGGGGTGGCTTTGATCTTTCCTGTGGCGATCTTGGCGAGAATCTCGCGCTTAGACTGGCGGGTGAGAACCGCGGATTCCTTCAGAGGCTTCCTCAGTTCCTTCAGATAGGACTGAACCTCAGCATTTCTCAGCAGCTTCTCCGCACAGGTATCAGCGACATTCCCCTTCGAATCGTACCCCGCGGCTTCGTATGCTCGTCCTGCAGCCATACCGGTCACGAGAGCTTCGCAGAATCGCCTTTGTCGGTCATTCAAAGCTTTCATGGTATCGGAATCCTCTGGTTCTTCGGTCTTATTGTAGGCACGGGCGTCAAGCTTCGTCTTCGGGTTGATCTGCGGAAGGCTTAGGCTCACCGCCTCCCTTCGTGGCGCGGGCGATTGCGGCAGCATCACGAATCAACTCATCGAACAAGTGGCGGCCTTGATCCACAAACCCGTGGTCGCTGAATACGGAGTGTGGATTAAGCGTCTCTCCACAGTGGCAGCATCCCGATTCCACGCTCACGTTCGGAGCGATCTCCAGCAGACGTTTTACGATCTCCAGCAGGTCGTTGCGGGAGGCTTCGACCTTACGCAACGCGCTACTCATGGCGTCGAATGCCTCGGAAGCTTCTCTTGTGCAGTATGGATCTCCATAGACATGGTTACTCCAAGTATCCCACAGCTCCTCATAAATGGGCGTGTAAGACTTGATTTCGCATGGACCGTTGCCACACGCGTAATGGCCGCACTCCGGCGTCTTGCTGGCGCTCATGGCTGGGCCTCCTGTCGCTCGTGCTTGCAATCTTCCGAACCAGGCCCACCCCACCAGCAGCACTCCTCGCAGAAAAAAATATGCTCGCATGGGTTGTCGCTGTCGGCCTCGCGGTGGTCATTACAGACGTTGCACCATATCGCTTCCCCTTCCCAGTGGCGGTCGGCTTCGAAGGGGTTGGCGCTCCCACCCAACCACAGAGGCGAGCGGAGAAGGCGAATCCCCACACGGCGAAGAGCTCGCGGGCACCGCGTGGCGTAGGGCCCCGGGCGGCCGTTCCTCCCGTGGCTTGTCCAGCTATCGCCGAGCATCGTCCCGGGACTGAGCCATACGGCCGTGTCTGGCGGGCCCGGCTTGCGCTTCGGCCAGCGGCAGAAATGATAGGGGCCTCCTCCGCTTCCGCTACAGTGGAAGACGGTCACTTCATCTTCGCGGCAGTGGTTGAAGTTCCATTCCGAACAATACCGGCCTGATCCGGTGAACACGTTATGGACTCGATCGGCGTAGTAAATGATCGCCAAAATAGGTTCTCCTTGAGGGTCTTTCATGGCTGTCCCTTTGCGGTGGCGAGGGTTAGGGCGGCGGCTCTTTCGAGGCACGTAGGACACGGCTCGTCTTCGTATCCCCCTTCGGGGCCTCCGGACCATCCGCCGATCAGACCGATGCCGCCGCATTGCTCACAGTCTCCCAGGGCTTCGGTTGCGGAAGACTCGCAGCGATCCCATCCGACTCCGTGGAGATCACCATGGGTGTCCCGAATGTAGCGCCATCCTGAGCGCATGTCAGTGAGGGCTGCATGCAGTTTTTCGCGCTGGTTGAGAGCATTGATGATCTCGGCAGGCGATAGCTCGCGGTCCTCGTGTTCGTTCCAGATTTCTCCGCCTCGGCTGGCGTATTTGGTCTTCTCCGCCCTAGGCGTGTGCGTGTTTTCGGTCATGGTTTTATCTGGTTCTGAATTCGGTCTGTTGAGGCGCGACGTAAACGCGCTCGAATCGCTGGAGTGAGCCGTTCAACTTCAACGGGAAGAGCTGGCCGCGTTCGGCATTCCGCACCTTAGCGCCGCGGATCCCGTCTTCCTCGATCACAAGGACGACGTCGGCGTCGAATCCGATCGCCCGACTCTCGCGCATCTTCCCTTGCTCGTTCATCTGGGACGCAGTGGCGACGGGGCAATCCAGAGCTTTCGCGAGCGACTTCAGACCGCGGCTGATTCCCGCCATCTCCTGTTCGCGGGTCTCGTCACGCCGGCGGCGGCTGCCGTCCACGAGCTGGAGGTAATCGACGATCAGCAGATCGAGCTTACCGTGCCGGACGGCTTCGCAGCGGGCGATGCCGGCAATCTGGTCGAAAGTCACGCCGCCCTTGTCGTGGATCGACAGCGGAGCCTCGGCCAGCCCCTTCAGGCAGTCGCTCGCCACCTGAAGCCAGCGGGCCCCGGCCTGGCGAGGATGCGTGAAGGTTCCGAGCGGAACCGCCCGGAGGTTGCAGGCCATGCGGGAGACGACGAGGGAGGCCTGCATTTCGAGTGAGATGATCAGCACCCGCTTCCCCATCTGGATCGCGCTCACGGCCGTCTGCAGAAGCCACACGGATTTCCCGCCGCTGGTCTCGGCCGCGACGACCCACAGTTCGCCAGGACGCATCCCGCCGGTGACGGTGTCGATCGGGTCCATGCCAGTCGACAGCCCGGGGAGCTCACCGCTTTCGGCAATCGTCCGCATTTGCTCCGACAGCTTCTTGACCGCCTGTTTGGCTGTCAGCACACCGCTGTCGTATTCCAAGGCGCTTGTGGTGGCGTCTGTGGCCTCGCGCA
>JAQGPE010000696.1 GCA_028293225.1 Akkermansiaceae bacterium
AAGCGCGTCGATTTTTCGCAGGGCTTCGACACGATCTTTGACCTGAGCTTCATCACGCTGACGCCGGGAAGCTCCGGTGCGGACGGGGTCGGCTTCACGATCCAGAACCAGGGCAACTCGTCGATGCCGCCGAGCGAGAAGGGCTTCACGGCCAAGTCCTTCACCGTGAACTTCGACTCCTATATCAACGACGATACCGAGAAGAGTGCGGCGACGATTCAGATCGTGACCAACGGCAATATTGAGAAAATCATCAATCTGCCGACGGAGTTTCCCACCGCTCTCGGTGCCGGCGTCACGGATTTCACGCAGTCCACCGGTGGCGCGGCTCCGTATCCGGTGCGGGTCACCTACGGTTCCGGCCTCCTGAACATCTACGTGAACAGCGTGCAGGTCCTGACCAACTACCCGATCAACCTGTCCACCCTGGGCGCGGTCGATGCTTCCGGAAAGGGCTACGTCGGCTTCTCCGCCCGCACCGGCGGCATTTTCGAAGCGCATGACGTGACCGCCTGGTCGCTGACTCCGGGTGCTCCGGTCTCGACCGGAAATCCGCTGGCGATCACGGCTTCCTCCATCAACGCGGCGACCGGTGCGCTGTCGCTGACCTGGACCTCGAATGCGGCCAAGACCTACCGCATCACGGCGTCCACGGATCTGACCACCTGGACCACGGTGCTGAAGTCGGGCATCGCCTCGGGCGGCAGCACGACCACCTCGGCCACCACCTTCACCCCCGGGGCGAAGGGATTCTTCCGGGTCGAGGAGGAATGATTTTCCGGGAAGGTATCTAATCAGGAATCACGAGAAGGGCATCCCGGCCAAGGGGTGCCCTTTTTCGGGTGGGACGCGGCGATTGCTGAGATTGCTTCTCATAACACGCTCGTTTAAAAGGGGGCGGAGGCGCTTTCTTCCCAGATTCCGCTAAACCCTGAGCTTGCTACCGACGTAAATGGGAGTCTTAACTTAGAATCGTGAGCAGGGATGACGAGAGCATTGAGGAATTCGTCCAGGAATTGACGCGCAGTCAATCCGACCTGTTCTATTTCATCAGGGCTCTTTGCGGAGATCCTCACGCCGCCGCGGACATCCGTCAGGCCGTGAACATGATCCTCTGGCGCAAGCGCGCCAAGTTCCGTCCCGGCACCAGCTTCAAAAACTGGGCCTTCCGGATCGCTCAACTCGAAGTGAAGACCTACCTGCGCAAGCGCCAGAAGGACAAGGTCGTGGCATTCGACGCCGAGTTGATCGATTGCTTCTCCTCGGAACTTCCGGATGTGGTGGACGAACTGCCGGAGCGCCGCCGCGCCTTGGCCCAATGCCTGAAAAAACTGACGGTGAAGGACGAGGAGCTCATCCGTCACCACTACTTCACCGGGGGCTCCCTGGACATGCTCGCCCGGGCGACCGAGCGCAGCGTCGGAACCCTGAAGGCCCGCCTTTTCCAATTGCGTGCATCGCTGCGGCGCTGCATCCGCACCCAGCTTTATCCCAGCGAATCGTGAGCGAGGATCCCGAACTGAACCTGCTTCTGAACGGCCTTCTAGAAGGCTCGCTCACTGCTGCCGAGACGCAGCGGGTCAGGGCGCTGTTGCGCGACTCCCCTGAGGCGCGCCGGGATTACTACGATCTCGTGGCGGTCGAGTTGCTGCTCGCCGAGCAGTATGAGATGCCGGATCACATCGCCATGCAGGCCCAGCTGATGGGCCGGCCGGAGCAGGCTGGATCCCTGCCGGGCCGGAGCAGCGGTCGCGTGGTTCCCATGTACCGGCGGCAGCGGACCTTTGCCTGGGCAGGTGGCGGCATTGCGGCCATGGCGGCGCTTTCGTGGGTGACCTTTTCTTTTGTCGGATCGCGCCAGAGCGATGTTTCGGTCGTGGTGTCGCCCGACAGCCACTATGAGGTGAATGGCGTGGCCGTTTCCTCGGGAGTGCTGAAGGCGGGCGACCTGATCGAAGTGAAGCACGGCGTGGTGAGCCTGGCGCTGACCAAGCATGTGGATGCGACGCTGGAGGGACCGGTGACCTTGAGGCTCGGCGATCGCCAGGGCCGGGTGGAACTGATTTCCGGCAGCGCCTTTTTCGATATTTCGCCGGGCGGCGCGGGCTTCGAAGTCCATTCTCCAGCTGGAATCATTCGCGACATCGGCACGAAGTTCGGGGTGAGCGTTCTGGAGAGCGGCGAGGTCGAGACCCACGTCGACGAAGGCCGGGTGGAAGTCGAGCGCCAGGACGGTCCGAAACTGGCGGTGACCGCCGGCTATTCGGCATCCTGGGGCAAGAGCGGTCCGGTGGTTTCCCGGAAGACTTCGGAAGACTCGTATGTGCGTTTCCTGCCCAACGAAACCCCGTTGCTGGTGGATAATTTCGCGGATCCGGACGGTACCGCATTGGACGGCAAGGCTCCGAAGATCGGCCAGAAATGGAAGGCCGACTTCGAGGTGGAGACGACGGTGATCCGCAACGGGCGCTTCGATACCTCGGGCAGTCCGCGGCAATTCACCGCCGCCTTCGAGCCTCAGAAGGAGGACGGGAGCGTCTATATCCTGACCTTCAGGAGCCATCCTCCCGACCATCTGGGCGACAAAAAGGACCAGCACGACGCCGAAGAGAGCATTTCTCTGAAGGATGAAAAGGGCGTGCCGCTGGTGAGCCTGGTGGCGCGCGCCGACCGCAAGCACCACTGGCAGCTCAAGGACGAGGCGACCGGACGGCTGTCGATCGGGACGCGGTTATCCGTTTTTGATGATCATACGCTTACCTTGAGCTATGATCGCCGCCGGGGTGTCGTAAGTCTTTTCGACGGTCCTTCACCGCAGGGCACGATCATCGATGATCTGACCCTGGATGGAGGCCCGGTTCCCAGCGCGATCAGTATCTCGAACACCCTGGGCGGCGATGTCTCCGTGGATGATATCGTGGTGCGGATGGTGACTTATCAACGGTAAAACCTCCGTAAAGACGCGCAGATGCTGTCTTTCTTGCTGGACGGGGCGAAATTGGACTTGTATTTACATTGTCGATTGGTGCCGCCGTATGAATCGAAGGAAGTCCCCCCGTTACTTTTTTTCCGGATCCCGCGGGGATTTGGCGGGGTGGGCGACTTTTTGTAGAGCCAAGCCGGGAATTTTTTGCTCTACTCGATCCCTTGTAATGGATTGGGCAAGAGGCATTCATCCGAAAAGACTCTCGGGCGGTCCGGGAGCGGATGAGGTATGCCAGCGGCCGCGGAAGTGGCAGCGGGGCTTTACCCTGCTGGTGACCATCCTTTTGACCAGCCTGCTGACCGTGCTGGGCGTGGCGATGCTGACGCTCAGCAGCATTACTCTCAAGTCCTCGATCGACGAGGGGCCGCGGAAGATCGCCCAGGCCAATGCGCGGATGGCGATGGCGCTCGCTCTGGGCGAATTGCAGGCTCACCTGGGGGATGACCGGCGTATCACCGCAGATAGTGATATTATCTCCGCCACCGCAGAGCGTCCGAATATGTTGGGCGTATGGGATTCGGTGGCTCCTACCGAACTTCTGGCCAATCCACAGGCATCCGCCCCTGATTATGCGACATGGAAAACGCGGTTATTCAGGAAATGGCTGGTATCCAGCGCAGATATTGAGGCGACGAAGAAGCGCGAATATGCCTTAACTCCGCCGACGGCTCAGACCCGCTCGATTTTTACCGAATCGAAGGACGGATTCGATCTCAAAGCGGAGGTGGTGCCGATCGAGGACGGGCGCAAGAATCACGGGGCGATGGCCTGGGCGGTGTCTCAGGAGGGGACCAAGGCGCGGATGAATCTCGGGTCGGACCGCAATTCCCGGGTCGCGCTGAACGACGCGATCCAAGCGCCGGCCGGCCCCTACGTCGGTCTTTCCGGCAAGATGAGGCAGCCCGGCGTTGGCTGGGATACCCGCGGGGACCGGGTGATGGATGTGCGGCAGGCCTCGCTCGACCCGGCGTATCAGATCGATGTGAAGGACTCGCCGGGGCTGGCGGGAGATTTTACCACCACCTCCCAGGGGATTCTCTCCGACGTGGTCAAGGGCGGGCTGAAGTCCGATCTGTCGCTGGGCCTGGAGCTGGGTGACAGCGATTTTCGCAAGTCGCGCTGGGATGAGGTGAAAAATCCCTTCGCGGCGTCGGGCACGCTGGGCGAGCAGCCGCTGTATCAGCCGCTGAACGGAGGCGCTCCCGTCAGCATCAACGTCGCCTACCCGCCGATCCTCTACACCCACCATATCGAGACGGGCTCGGCGCCGACCTACCAGTCGCTGCGTTCCTACTATTCCCTCTATCAGCACCTCTACCGTTCCGGTGGGGAAAAGACCGCCTTCCAGCGCCAGCAGGCCAGCGCCTACTGGCCGGGCAGCGCCACGCGCGGCAGCGAGACCAGCGTCGGGCCGGTGCTGGACCGGATCATGTTTTTCCTGAGTGTGCAGGTCGATGACGACGACATCGTCAACTTGGTCGTCACGCCGGTCATCACCCTCTGGAATCCCTACAATGTGGCCATCGAGTCGGAAGGCTGCGTGGTCTATCCTTGGATGGATTTCCCGATCAATATCCAATGGACGGTCCGCAATTCGCTGGGTTCCGTGGTGGCGCAGGCGCACTCCTGGCTGTCGACCTTTGTGGGCAGCGGCGATACGGGGGAGGGCAGGTCGGTGCGCCCCTACTTCTTCTGTCAGATGACCGCGAATGGAGACGGGAACACGAAGGTGCCGCTGCATCTGGCTCCCGGCGAGGTGCGGGTCTTCACTCCCACGGAATCCTCCGCGACGCTTTTCAAGAGAACGGGCGACGAAATGGACCGGACGGTGCGGATGAAGCCCGTGACGAAAATGGAAGACTTCCACGTCAACGGCGGGCTGACCATCCGGATGAACGAGTCGATGTGGCAGGACAACGACAACCTGAACTACAGCCTGAAGCCCGACGACAAGCTGGATGCGGTTTTCCAGTTCACCCGCGACCAGCACAACTACTTTGTCACCATGGAGGATGCGACCCGCATCCGCGACCCGAAGCAGCAGGGCCGGGTGCTGTCCGAGGTGCAGGTCATGCGCGGCAAGTTGTCCGCCCAGACTTTCGGCACGCCCAGCTACAACCGTGACGAGCTCAAGACGAAATCCCAGCCGGTTGCGGTGCTGGAGACCTATCACCGCAGCGCCGGACAGGCGGGCCAGCTTTCCGATCTGGTCTTCACTTCCAACCCCCGGCAGCGCTACGTGAACAACATGGTCTCTGCGACCAACTTCGCGGCGGGTCCCCAGTATGAGTCCAGCATGCGCCAGATCGCGAACGTGATCGGATCCGGGCTGCAGGTGACGCCCGACGGGCAGCGTTCCTATTTCGGCTACAACAACTCGGCCGATCGCGGTCGCGACTACCTGTCGTTCTTCGATCTGCCAGAGGAGCCGATGATTTCCCTGGGCGGCTTCCAGAATGCCGACCTGGCCGACTCCGCGTTTGGCCCGGCCAGTCAGTTCGGCAATTCCTGGGCGTCGGCCTATTTGCCGAAGTCCTCCGCCGGACGGCTGGTGCGCCGGACGCCGGGAAATTCCCCGCAGCCGCTGACCCAGCCCTATGGCGACCCCATTTCGCCAGCCGGCCTGGGGATCTACGATCACTCCTGGCTGCTGAACACCGCCCTCTGGGATGGCTTCTTTTTCTCATCCGTCTCCCCGCAGTCGGAGCTGAAGGACACCATCGGCGGCCCCGGAGTCTATGACTCGAACCAGAGGATGGAGAATAAATCCGCCAAGGAGGTGTTCTCGGCGTGGCTGCTCGACGAAAAAGCCTCGCCCCTGCGCAATCCGCGCATGTCGCTTTATCGCTCGGGGCTTTCGGACGACGCCCTGCGGGACGAGGTGTTCTCGCCGGCGGGGTGCCGGAAGATCGCGGCCCACCTGATGGTCGACGGCGCTTTCAATGTGAACTCCACGCGGGAAACGGCCTGGGCGGCGGTGCTGGCCAGCCTGCGCGGCCAGGCGATCCAGCTCACCGACCGGAGCGGTAAGAAGAAGACCGCCGATGTTGGCGACACGACGCCCGCTCCGCGCCTGCTGAATCCGATCGGCGGTCCCGGCGACGACTGGGATGGTTTCCGCACGCTGACCGACAAGCAAATCAAGACGCTGGCGAAGGAGATCGTGGTGGAAATCCGGCGGCGCGGCCCTTCCCAGTCGCTGGGGGAATTCGTGAACCGCCGTCTGAGCACGGACGATTTCGGCCTGAAGGGGATTCTCCAGACG
>JAQGPE010000653.1 GCA_028293225.1 Akkermansiaceae bacterium
AGTGGATGTATGGCTACATGGCCGGGATCGACTTCGACCAGACCACCCCGGGCTACAAGAAGCTGCTGATCCACCCGCGTCCGGGCGGTACGCTGACCTCCGCCAGCGGCAAGCTGAACACGATCAACGGCACCGTAAGCACCTCCTGGATGGCCACGGCCAACAACTTCGTGCTCAACACGACCATCCCGGTGAACGCCACCGCCAAGGTCTATGTGCCGACGACGGACGCCGCCACCGTGCTGGAATCCGGCGTGCCGGCCGCGACCGTGCCGGGGATTTCCTACCTTGGGATGGAAGACGGCGCCGCGGTCTACTCGGTGCCTTCGGGCCGCTATCAGTTCACCTCGAACAGCAATGAAGTTCCGGGCACCGACTCGGTCACCCGCGCCGCCGACGGCAGCGTGACGGTGTCTCTCGGCGACCTGCTGGCGAACGACGGCGACGGCGCCACCTTCTACTCCGCCGACACCGTGAGCGTCGACGGCGCGGCGATCACCGTGGCGGGCGGCTCGATCTACTACGTGCCGATCCCGGGCCACACCGGCGCGGATTCCTTCACCTACCTGGTGAAGAATGCGTCCGGCGGGATCGAGGTCCGAACCGTGAATGTCGCGGCACTGACTGTGACCGACCCGGCCCAGACCGTGGTCACCACCGAAATGCTGGCGGACGGCTCGTATCACGTCGTCTTCAGCGGCGTCGTGGGCAAGACCTACCGGATCTGGTCGTCCGAGGACATGGCCGGTGAGGAATCCTGGACGCTGCGGGCCACCGTGACGGCCGACTCGAACGGCAAGTTCGAGCTGTTGGACTCCCCGCCCCTGCCGGAACACCGCTTCTACCGCTCGACCTTCCCGTAAGGCCGCCGGGAGGTTCCCGATCATTCGTCGCGCCGAAAAGGGCCGGGTCATCCCGGCCCTTTTCCCTTGCTAGCGGGCGCGTCGTGACCGCTACTTCCGCCGCCATGTGGAAAGGACGCTTCGCCCAGGATACCTCTTCGCTCGTCCAGCAGTTCGGTGAGTCGATCAGCTACGACTGGCGGCTTTACCCGCACGATATCGCCGGATCGATCGCGCACGCCCGCGCCCAGCTGAACGCCGGTCTGCTGACGGCGGAGGAATTTACCGCGATCGAAAACGGCCTGCGGGAAATCCACGCCGACATCGACGCCGGACGCTTCGAGTTCAAGGCGTCGCTGGAAGACATCCACATGAACGTGGAAGCCGAACTGACCCGCCGGATCGGCGCGGCCGGCGCGAAGCTGCACACCGCCCGCTCCCGCAACGACCAGGTCGCGACCGACACCCGCCTGTATTCCCGGACGGCGATCGGCAAGCTGCTCATTTCGATTTCCCAGCTTCAGAACGCTCTGCTCGACCGGGCCGAGAAGTATGCCGCCACGGTGATCCCGGGCTACACCCATCTCCAGCGCGGCCAGCCGGTCACGGTCGGCCACCATCTGCTGGCCTATGTGGAGATGCTGGAGCGCGACAAGGGCCGGCTGACCGATGCCCGCAAGCGGCTGAACATTTCCCCGCTGGGCTCCGGCGCGCTGGCTGGTTCCACCATCAATCTCGACCGCCGGGCGATCGCCGCGGAGCTGGGCTTCGACGGCGTGACCACCAACTCGATGGATGCGATCGCCGACCGCGACTACATCGCCGAGCTGCTGTTCGCGACCGGCCTGTGCGGCGTGCACCTTTCCCGCCTCAGCGAGGATCTGATCCTATGGTGCACGGCGGAGTTCGGCTTCGTAATGTTTTCCGACGCCCACACCACCGGCTCGTCGCTGATGCCGCAGAAGAAGAATCCGGACGTCTGCGAACTGACCCGCGGCAAGACCGGGCGCCTGGTCGGCAACCTGATGAATCTGCTGGTGGCGGTGAAGGGCCTGCCGCTGACCTACAACCGCGACCTCCAGGAAGACAAGCCACCGCTGTTCGACTCGATCGACACGCTGACGCTGATCCTGGCCGTGAACACCGAGATGATCGCGGCCATGGAGATCCGCGAGGAGCGCTGCCTGGCGGCGGCTTCCGACCCGATGCTGCTGGCGACCGACCTGGCCGACTGGCTGGTCAAGAAGGGTGTGCCATTCCGCCACGCGCATGAACTGGTGGGCAAGGCGGTGGCCGAAGCGATCCGCACCGGCACGCCGCTGGACCAGCTCGACCTGCCGGCGATCGACCCGGCCTACACGGCGGACGCCAGCGTGGTGTTCGACCTGCAGCGGGCGCTCGCGGCGCGGACCAATCCGGGCGCTCCGTCGCTGGAAAATGTGCGGGCTGAAATCGCGCGCTGGAAGTCGATGCTTCAAAAGTAGTTCCAAAGCCGGCCCAACTTTCAACTTCGCTCAGCCGGTGTGATCCACTATATCACCCACCGATATGACGAAGTTCTCCTCCGTATTCGCCATTCCTTTTCTCGCCGCTGCGACGGCCTTTGCCGCACCCTTCGATGTGAAGGATACGCAGGGCCGCACCCTTACGATCGAGTTGGAATCCCTGGAGGGTTCCAATGTGACTTTCAGCGCTGGCGGCAAGGAACACACCCTGACGCTCGATAAGTTCGACGAGGCCTCGCAGGCCAAAATCAAGGAGACGGCCAAGGCGATGCCGCCGCAGATCCCGAAGCTGGATATTGATATTTCCGTCAGCAACAAGCGACA
>JAQGPE010000748.1 GCA_028293225.1 Akkermansiaceae bacterium
CGGTTCCAAGCAGGGCTTCGGCGGCGGGGATGCGGTGGATCTGTTCGACCGTCACGCCCAGGAGCGCATGGCATCGCAGGTCGGTCAGGAAACCATGGCCCGGCTCAGCCGCGCTCTGCGCTATGAAGGCTCGTTCGAGCTGAGCCTTCCTCACGACGCTTTCGAGCGCGCGGAGCGCCTGCAGGAGACCTACCCTGCCGATCCTGTAACAGGCCGGATCCCGATCACGATTCCCATCAACGGAACGGTCGGGGAGATCTCGGTCGGACTTTCCGAAAACATCCTGGAAGAAGGCTCCCGGAAGTAATCTCTTGCCCGGGTGTTTCTTGCCTCCGGGCGGGTTCGATCCTAGGCTGGCCCGGTGGAATGGAAACGCTATCTGATCGGTAACTGGAGCTGGAAACGGCTCCTCAGGTCGGTGGTTTCGGTCTACCTGATCCTGCTCGTCATCGCGGTTTTCTTCGCGGAGAAACTGATCTTTTTCCCGCCGGAGCCCGGCTATACGGCGGCAACCCCGGGCCTGGTGATGATTGCCACTCCCAAGGAGAAGATCGCCGCCGTGTATCTGCCGGCGGATCCCGGCAAGCCGACGATTCTTTACGCCCATGGCAATGCGGAGGATCTTTCCGCGGCCATGGAGCTCTACGACGAATGGCACCAGGCGGGGCTGGGGATCCTGGCTTACGATTTCCCGGGCTACGGGCTTTCCGGCGGTACGCCCACCGAGAGTTCCTGCGAACGGGCAGCCCAGGCGGGCTGGGATTTCCTGACCGTGGGGAAAAAGATCGCTCCGTCCTCGATCGTGATCGCCGCCCGGTCGGTCGGCGGCGGCCCGGCAGTGTGGCTGGCGGCCCATGAAAAACCGCGCGGACTGGTGCTGGTGTCTTCCTTCACCTCGGCCTTTGCGGTCAGGATTCCGATCCCGATCTTTCCCCGGGACCGTTTTCCCAGTCTGAAACGGATCCACACCATCGACTGCCCGCTGCTGGTCATCCATGGCGAGCAGGACTCCCTGATCCGGATCTCGCATGGTCGCGCCCTCTACGAGGCGAGCCCGGCGAAGGACAAGCGCTTCATTGCGATCGCCGGCGCTGGGCACGATGACCTTTTCGCGATCGGCGGGCCGGTCGTGACCGACACCATCGCGGAATTCGCACTGAAGGGCGGAAACTGAGCGGCACCCCCCCGGGCGCAGAAAAACGGGTTTCTGCAATTTTTTTCGCGGTTGGTGAGAGATTTACGGTTTTGAAACGGCAGTTGACCTGACAGGCGCGGGATTGGTGACAAGTTGCTGTCCGTCACTCTCCATCCAACCGTCCTCGTCCCGTGAAATCGCCTTTCTCTATTCTCGCTTCGGCGATCGTCCTGAGTGCGGGCCTGCCGATGAGCGCGGCGGCAGCGGTGCCGGTCAGCCTGGTTCCGGCCTTTCCCAATCTCACCTTCGACGACAATGCCACGGCATCGGCGGTGGTTCCCGATGGCTCGCGCCGGGTGGTGGTCGCTCTGCAGCGCGGCGAAGTCAGGATTCTGCCGGAAGACCGGCGCGGCACCGAGGCCCCGCTGTTCATGGATCTGCGGGCAAAACTGAAGGAGGAGACCGATTTCGAAGAAGGGCTGCACGGGCTGGCCTTCCACCCCCGCTTCGCCAAGGAGCGGCGCGTCTACGTCTGCTACACCCAGCAGGGGCCGCGGCGGACCGTCCTGAGCGAGTTCGTGGTCCCGGAGGGCGAGTCCTTTCAGGCCGACATGCGCTCGGAGCGGGTCCTGATGGAGGTTCCGCATCCACAGACGACCCATTGGAGCGGTTGCATTACGTTCGGGCCGGACGGCTATCTCTACCTGAGCATCGGCGACGGCGGCCTGCGTGATGATCCCTACCGGATGGGGCAGAACTTATGGGCCTTGCACGGCAAGATCCTGCGGCTGGACGTGGACGGCCGCACCGGGGCGCTTCCCTACGGCATTCCCGAGGACAATCCCTTTGTCAAAAAGGCCGAGATCCGCAGTGAAATCTGGGCCTCGGGGCTCCGGAATCCCTGGGGCCTTTCCTTTGACCGGCAGACCAGGACGCTGTGGTGCGCCGATGTCGGTCAGGACCGCTGGGAAGAGGTCAACCTGATCAAGCCAGGCGCCAACTATGGCTGGAGCGAGCGGGAGGGCCCGGCCCGGTTCATCTCCCGGGAAAAGGTCGCCGAAGAAGGCGGACCCTTCACCGATCCGGTTTATGCCTATCCCCATACCGACGGCATCAGCATCACCGGCGGCTTCGTTTACCGCGGCCGCCGGCTGTCCTCGCTGCAGGGCCAGTATCTCTTTGGCGATTGGGGCATGGGCAAGGTCTGGTCGATGAGCTGGAACGCTGAGACCGGCGCCTCGACCGGCGTGCAATTGCTCTATGCGAAAGGGGAAGACTATCCCGGCTTCAACCCCACCGTCATTTCACGGGACAGCCACGGCGAGCCGCTGATCTTTTCCCACTGCCCCTCGGTGATCTATACGCTCGAGGAGCCGCACGCCCTCGCCGGCGGCGAATCGGAGTCCGACGACACCGGAGAGGCCGTTCCTGTTCCGGATCCGGCGGAGCCGCCTGACGGGGACGACGGTGCGTCTTCGTGATGCGCTGTTTCAGCGCTGGAGATTCGGAATGTCTTTCGCCGTCGCGTAGGGGAAGTCCGGCAACGTATCCAGGAATTGCGGGGAGCAGCCTCTTAGCTTGAACCAGCCCTTGTTGTATCCGGCGGGCTTAAAGGGATTGGCAATGACGAAGAATATCAGCGCAGCGACGAAGGTGAGCACCGTCAGTAGAGCGAAAATGGGAGTGCGGTCGGAAGGCATTCCTACCGTGGCGAGGAGCAGGCCGATGGCGAGGACCAGTAGCGCTGTGCCGATGATGTAGCGGGTCTTGATCCGTTTGGCTGCGGCGGCGCTCAGGCTATAGGTGATCTTGCCGCGCTTCTGCAGGGCAATGGCGAGGATGAGCACGGGAAGTGTGGCGATGACGATGCCGATGAGGATCCACTGCGGCGTCCACGCGATGGACTTCTTCTTGCGCCAGTCTTCGGCGGTGGTCGGCTCACCGGAAATCGGACAGATCAATGGCAATTCAGTCTCGGTGAGGATACGCAGGAATTTTCCCTCGCGATAGAACCGGGCAGTGGAGACGAGTGGCGGGGGTGCACTGAGATCGACGGGCGCGGCGTAAGGATTGAGATCACTCATGATCCACTAACAATCGAAAATCACCCGCAGGGACAAGGCCGAAAGCTCACCTGGTGCCCCGAAGATGAGTCGTCCCCGAATCGGAAACGGAGAGGTGGCAGATGCTGGGTGGCTGGCTGGCGGCGGTGATGTGGAGCCGCAGTTTTTCGGCGGTGATCTTTTCCGGCAGAGTGATGATTTTTGCCGCCCCGATTGTTTCGCCGGTATGGATCGTGGTCCATTTACCGTCCTGGAAGGCGTCGATGGTATAGGCCTGGGTCCGGAAGCTGCGCTGCTGGGAGAAGCCATCGCCGAGCTCCTTCATGTCGGCGTATTCGTGGATGACGATGCGGTCGAAGTGAAAGGGCTTCTCC
>JAQGPE010000750.1 GCA_028293225.1 Akkermansiaceae bacterium
CGACCGGCTTCAGCCGCTGCCTGGCAACCACCGGCGAGGGCGGCGCGATCCCGGAGGAATATGAGGCGATCTACGCCAAGGATCGTACTGAGACGGTCTCGGCGGTGTGGCTGGGGCTGACGACCGGTTGCGCGGCCTGTCACGACCACAAGTTCGACCCGATTTCGACCAAGGAGTTCTACTCGCTGACGGCGTTCTTCCGCAACACCACGATGCAGGCAATGGACGGCAATGATGCCGCACATCCGCCGGTGGTGTTCGTGCCGGCGGCGGCGGATCGCGAACGCTGGGACGCGGTGGCGGGCGAGATTGCCGGGGCCGGGAAGACGCTGGCGGAGCGCGGCACGGCGGCGCAGGCGGATTTCCAGAACTGGGTGGCGACGGCGAAGATCGAAGCGCCTGCGAATGCGGAATCGGCGCTGGCGCTGCATTTGCCGCTGACCGAGGCGGACGGGCCGCTGAAGGGTATCGTGGACGGGCAGCCGCATGAGTGGGCGGCGAACCTGAGCCGGGTGGCCGCGCCAACCGGTGCGGCGCCGGTGCTGAGCACGCCGGTGGAGCTGGGCGATTTCGGCTCGTTCGCGCGTGGCGATCAGGTCAGCTACGGGTGCTTTGTCAGAGTGGAAGGCGCGCCGAACGGGGCGGTGGTGGCGCGGATGGACCCGCCGCACGGCTACCGGGGTTGGGATCTCTTTTTGCAGAACGGGCATCCGGCGGCGCACGTGATCGACACGTGGGATCAGGCGGCGGACCGGATCGAGTCGGCCGAGGCGCTGACACCGGGCGAATGGCATCACGTGATGGTGACCTTTGACGGGACCCGGCCGGGGCCGGAGGCGCTGGCGCTGTATGTCGATGGGGTCAAGCAGAGCACGGCGCTGACGCCGAAGACGCTGGGTGGAACGATCGAGACGAATGTGGCGCTGCGGCTCGGTTCGCGGCAGGGCGGCGACTCGACGTTGAACGGACCGGTGGCGATCCAGGATTTGCGTTTTTACCGGCGCTTGCTGCCGGAGCAGGAGATCTCAGCGCTGGCGAACTCAGCCACGCTGGGCCGGACCCTGGCGATGCCGGCGGCCCAGCGCAGCAAGGAGCAGAACGAGGCGCTGTTCCGTTACTATCTGGCCAATGTCGATGAGCCGTCGCGGGCGCTGCGCAGCAAACTCGATGCGCTGAAGAACGAGCAGATGGCGATTAAGAACCAGGGCACCACGACGCTGGTGATGGAGGAGAAGCCGGAGCTGCCCTTCGCCCACGTGCTGACGCGCGGGATTTATTCGGACAAGGCCGACAAGGTCGAAGCGGTCACCCCGGCCGCCCTGCCGCCGATGGCCGCGGATGCGCCGCACAACCGGCTGGGCCTGGCCAAATGGCTGGCCGATCCGACCAATCCCCTGCCCGCCCGCGTGACCGTCAACCGGACCTGGTACTACTTCTTTGGTACTGGAATCGTCGAGACCACCGAGGACTTCGGGATCATGGGCTCGCGGCCGTCGCACCCGCACCTGCTGGACTGGCTGGCGGCGGAATTCACCGGGTCGAAGTGGGACTACCGGCATATGCTGAAGCTGATCGTGACCTCGCAGACCTACCGGCAGTCGGGAGCGGTCAGCCCCGAGAAGCTGGAGAAGGATCCGATGAACCGCTTGTTGTCGCGCGGGCCGCGCTACCGGCTGGATGCCGAGGAAATCCGCGACCTGGCGCTGTCGGCTTCCGGGCTGCTGTCGACGAAAGTCGGCGGGCCGCCGGTGAAGCCGTATCAACCGGAGGGAATCTGGGAAGCGGTGGCGATGAAGGAATCCAACACCCGCAACTACAAGGCGGACATGGGCGAGAGCCTGTATCGCCGCTCGATCTACACCTTCTGGAAACGCACCGCGCCGAATCCCACCATGGAGATTCTCAATGCGCCGACGCGCGAGAGCTTCTGTGTGCGAAGGGAGCGGACCGATACGCCGCTGCAGGCCTTTGTGACGCTGAACGATCCGCAGTTCGTGGAGACCTCGCGGCGGCTGGCGGAGAATGCACTGAAGGCCTCGGCGGATTTCGACACGCGGCTCGACCAGACCACCCTGCCGCTGCTGGCGCGGACCTTCGCACCGGATGAACGGCAGATCGTGCGGCAGACACTGGATGAGGCGCTGGCTTCGTTCCGGGCCGATCCGGCGGGGGCGGCCAAGTTCATCGCGACCGGTGAAACCGTGCCGGACAAATCGCTGGATGTGCCGGAGCTGGCGGCCTGGACGTTGGTGGCTTCGCAGGTCTTCAACCTCGATGAGACGCTGAATAAATGAAGAGGGAGAATTTCAACCGCGAATGGACGCCAATGGACGCGAATGATGATCTACCAGGTGGATCGGAGTTCGCGGGTGGCTTCCGGTGCGTTTCGTTTTGTTTTTTGAATCCTTATCTGCTGCCACGATGAATTTGCTCGATGACTACAATGCCGCGATGACGCGCCGGCAGTTCTTCCGCAAAAACGGCACCGGCCTGGGGGTCGCGGCGCTGTCTTCCATGGTCGGCGGCCAGGTGCTTGGCGCGGGCGGGCCGCCCGCCGGGCTGAACCTGCCGGACATCGCGCCGAAGGCGAAGCGGGCGATCTACATTTCGTTGATCGGGGCGCCATCGCAGATGGACCTGTTCGACTACAAGCCGGCGCTGAAGACCCGCTTTAAGGAGAATCTGAAGGATTGGCTGGCAAGCCAAGGGCAGCGGCTGACCGGGATGACGGCGGGCCAGGGTTCGTTTCCGCTGGCGCCGACGATCTTCGATTTCGCCCAGCACGGGCAGTCGGGGGCCTGGGTCAGCAACCTGCTGCCGTGGACGGCGAAGATGACCGATGACCTGTGCTTCATCAAATCGATGCACACGGATGCGATCAATCATGAGCCGGCGAACCAGCTGGTCTATACCGGGAATATGAACTCGGGGAAAGCCTCGCTGGGGTCGTGGCTGTCGTATGGACTGGGGACGATGAACCAGGACCTGCCGACCTTCGTGGTGCTGCATGCGAGTCATTCGTCGCCGTTTTCGAATGTGCAGGCGATTTCCTCGCGGTTGTGGGGGGCTGGCTATCTGCCGGGGCAGAATGCCGGGGTGGCGTTGCGGTCGAAGGGCGATCCGGTGCTTTATCTGGAGGACACGCCGGGTCTGTCGCGCGATCTGCGCAGGAAGATGCTGGATGGACTGGGCAGCCTCAATCGCAAGTCGTATGAGGCGGTGGGCGACCCGGAGATCCAGACGCGGATGCAGCAGTACGAGATGGCCTTCCGGATGCAGGCGAGCGTGCCGGAGCTGGTGGATTTCTCACAGGAGCCGGAGAGCATTTATGAGTTGTATGGAGAGGACAGCAAGGTGCGCGGGACCTTTGCGAATTCGGCGATGATGGCGCGGCGTTTGTTGGAGCGCGGCACGCGGTTCGTGCAGATTTTCCATCGCGGCTGGGATCAGCATGACAACCTGCCGCGCGACCTGGCCAGCCAGTGCAAAGATATCGACCAGGGCTGTTATGGCCTGATCCAGGATCTCAAGCAGCGCGGGATGCTGGATGACACGCTGGTGATCTGGGGCGGGGAGTTTGGCCGGACGGTCTACTGCCAGGGCAATCTGACCGATGTGAACTACGGGCGGGATCACCACCCGCGCTGCTTCACGATGTGGATGGCGGGCGGCGGGGTGAAGCCGGGCTACACGCACGGTGAGACCGACGAGATGAGTTATAACATCGTCAAGGATCCGGTGCATATCCGCGATCTGCACGCGACGATCCTGCACCAGATGGGGCTGGATCATGAGAAGCTCACCTACAAGTTCCAGGGGCTGGACCAGAAGCTGACCGGGGTGGAGCCGGCGAGTGTGGTGAACGGAGTGCTGGCGTAGGAGACAGAAGACTTGAAGGCGTCAGACGCCAGACCGGAGAGGGTGGGGCGGAGTTCTGAAAAGAGCGAGCGCGGCGAAGTAGCGGGGGATGAGAGGCGTGGGGACGCGCTCGTCGTGCGCGCTTCGCGCGAATCGTATCCAGGGGTTCCCTTCGGTCACCCCTGGCTGCCACATTTCGCCCCTGTGGGGCTCTATGAACTGAAGTGCGGCCTTTGGCCGGAGGCTTTTAGAGCAGCCACGGGACGTGTCAGCCACTTGGCAGGCATGAGGCGGAGCGCGAGGGTGAGTTCGTTAGAGTGCGGCCGGAGGTTAGTGGTTTGGGACGGGATCTGAAATGGACTTGTTCCCTCGGCGGGCGGGGCAAAGGGCCGCGGACGGTTACAAATGGGTTGCGAGGGAGGGCTCCCGGCCTAGCATGCGGACCATGTCAGGCCGTCTTGTTTTTGCTGCCAGCTTCTTGATTGCGTGTTCGGCCGGGGGGCTTTTCGCCCAGGCGGAGCTGCCTGCGGCGCCGCCGCCCATCCCCGAGAAGCTGGCGGGCGCGCCGTCCGACATTTACCGGTCGGTGGTGCGGATCGAGGCGGCGGTGCAGACGCCCGACTATGCGACTCCCTGGAACAGCGGGCGTTTCGGCGGCGGGATCGGGACGGGGTTCCTGATCGGGAAGAACAAGTTTTTGACCAACGCGCACGTGGTTTCGAATTCGCGGCGGCTGTTGATCACGATTCACGGCAGCCCGAAGA
>JAQGPE010000769.1 GCA_028293225.1 Akkermansiaceae bacterium
ACAAGGACCAGGGCAAGATGGTTCATCTGGTCGTCTTCAAGCGCTGCGACGTCATTTGCAAGCTGCCGAAGCTGGATCACCCGGACTTCGGTCAGGACGGCAAATGGGTCGTCGCCCGCTGGGCTGACGAGAACTGGGTCTACATGCTTCTGGGAGGCGACGGCGTGGCTCAGGAAGGGCTGGAGAAGCTTTTCTGAGAGTAGCTCCTATGCCGCCGCAGGAGCCGCGGAGCGCAAGCCGGCTTTCACGGCTGGCAGAAGTTCGTCGAAGGTCTGCGCCACCACGAAGGACCCCGGAGAGGTCATCGCACTGAGCAGGGCGATCATCGGGTCCCAGAAGCCATGGCCTTCTTCATCCGTGCGGTTGAAGATCACCACCGGCTTGCCGGTCATGAGCGAGCTGTTCTGTTGCTGGAAAATCATCAGCGCCAGTAGCTCCTGCACGGTTCCCGCACCGCCGGGGAAGATCACGAAGGCATCCGAATTCCGGATCATGACTTCCATGCGGGTGTAGATGTCGGGCCGCAGCCAGAAGCTGGAGAGTCCGTCGGGCAGGCCTTCCAGCTCGATGATGTGCGGCACGTTCGAGCCGGCGGTCCAGCCGCCCGCTCCCACTGAGCCCCTGACCACAGCGCCCATGATGCCGGAACGTCCCGCGCCGGAAACGCAGCCGATGCGGTTTTCCGCGAGCTGGCGGCCCAGGGCTTCGCCATCCGCCAGATACGACTCTTCTTCCAGCGAGGCGGAACAAAAGACGCAGGCATTCCCCAGATATCCCGCGGGGATTTCGGTCTCGAAGGATTCCGTGGTGGTGGCGGCGAACCTTTCCCGGCCGGGATCGGGCAATCCCTCGCCGCGCACGCCGTCCAGCAAGGCCACAACCCCCTCCGCAGTGTCCGCGGACAGCAGGTAGTCGCGGTAGTCCTGGCGGATGGTGCCCATGACGCGGAGATGGGCCAGTACCTCCAGCAGAGGGTCCCATGACCGGTCGCTGTTCAGCAGCACGGTCGGCTTGCCGGACAGGTGGCGGTCCAGCGTCTGGTAGCCGACGAAGATCGAGATCGCCTTGAACATGTCCTCCAGCGTGGCGCCGGGCGTGAACACGAAGGCGTCGGACTCGATGATCTTCTTCTGGATGTTGGCCAGCGAGATGCGCTGGTCGCCGTTGGAATTGTAAATGTCCCACCCCCCGGCGAAGAGGAGGTAGAGGATGCGGGCCCGGGCTCCGCGCCCGGGGTCATTGGCTCCGGTGACTGTACCGGAAAGTCTTACTTTAGGCATGGGATTCGCTTTTCGTGCGCTGGTCGTCGTCGTCCGGTTCTTGGGGGCCGGGCGTCGCAGCGCCGTCGTTCTTTCTATCTGTGGATAACATGGACCCATTTCTGAAAGCCGCCATCGAAGAAGCCCGCCTGGGGGCTCTGGAGGGCGGCATTCCCACCGGCAGCGTGCTGGTCCGGCAGGGGATGATCCTGGGTCGCGGCCGGAACCGGCGGATGCAGATGGGCAGTCCGATCCTCCATGGGGAGATGGACGCGCTGCAGAATGCCGGGCGGCTGCCGGCGCACATTTACCAGGAGTGTACGCTCTATACCACTCTTTCTCCGTGTGCCATGTGTGCGGGGGCGATCCTGCTGTATGGGATCCCGCGGGTGGTGATCGGGGAAAACGTCACCTTTCTGGGCGAGGAGCACTGGCTGAAAAAGCGCGGGGTCGTCATCGAACTGGCGGACAGCGAGGAGTGCGTGGACCTGATGAGCGCGTTCATTTCGGAGCATCCAAGGCAGTGGAGCGAGGATCTCGGCGAGGGCGGATGACCGGAGAATTTTAACCGCGAATGGACGCGAATTTGCGCGAATGGGAGGGAAGGTGAGATGGCGCCGGGGGAGAGGTTCGGGCTTTAGGCTCCACAGATTGATGGATTTTCGGATTTTGGAAGAATGGCGGATGGGCGCGGGGTTTGGCGGGGCTCCAGAGGGCCAACGGCCCGGCACGATACCAGCCTGGGGTGACCGCCGCCCTGAAGGGGCAAGGGAGCCCCAGGAAAGGAGGTTCCGAAGTGGTGGAGGGCCAAAGGTCCGACCGATTCCAGAAGGGGAGATGCCTCGCCCGGAGTTATACCTTGCAAGCTCGCCCTCTACTTCAAACATTCTCGCCTCCTATGCCGCAATCGCTCAGCCTGAACATCCTTCACCTGATTTTCGGCACCAAGGATCGGCATCCTTTCATTTCGGCCAAGATCCGCGCCGACTTCCACGCCTATCTCGCGACCGTTGCCCGTCACGAAGACGGCGAGTGCTACCGGGTCGGAGGCGTGGCGGATCACGTGCACATCGCTCTTCGCCTGTCCCGCACGGTTGCTATCGCCGATCTGGTGAACGAATTGAAGACCTCGTCGTCCCGCTGGATCAAAGGCCGGCAGCTTCCGGAGTTGGCCTCCTTTGCGTGGCAGCGCGGCTATGCGGTCTTTTCGGTCGGCCCGCGGCATTTGGACGCTTTGGTGCAATATATCGACGCCCAGGAAGAGCATCATCGGACGAAATCGTTTCAGGAAGAATACCGGTCATTCCTGAACTCCTACGGGATCGGCTTTGACGAAAGATACGTCTGGGATTGAAGAGCCGCCCGGGACGCGAAGGTCATGGCGGATGATTCGCCATCACCGGGTTCCGGAATGGATCGGACCTTTGGCCCTCGCCATTTCACGGCATTCTGACCTGGGGCTCCCTTGCCCCTTCAGGGCGGCGGTCACCCCAGGCTGGTATCGGTCGCGCCCTTGGCGCTGCAAGGATGGCGGGTAACCAGGCTGATGCTGCGCCGGTCCGTTGGCTCTCTTGAGATGAGATGCCGCCTCACTCACTTCTCCCGCTGCCACCAGTCGGCTTCGCGCTCCCAGGGCTGGAGGGCGGCGGCTTCGGCGGGCGGGGGTTCGGGCGCCTGGTCATACCCATGGGCCTCGCGGTGCGCTTCCTCGATCAGCAGGTCCTCGGCGCTGTCGGTGCGCCGGGAGTGCTTCACCACCGTCAAAATCACCATGAAGGCGGTCCCGAGCCCGAGGGTCAGGATCAGGATCATCGACATGGCGAACCCGTCGGCGCTGCTGAGTTCGCTCCAGTGCATGGCTGGCGGGGCGGGCGGGTCAGTCCTTGGCCGGGATGATCCGGCGCATCGGGATCATGTTGGAGTACTCGAAGTGGTTTTTTTGGAAAAAGTGCTGGGACTCCGCGCTGATCTTGTCGGTCAGCAGGGTGATGCGCTTGAAGTCCTTCTGCCGGGCGAACTCCACCACGTGATCCAGCAGCAGGGTCCCGTAGCCCTGGCCGCGGTGGTCGGGGTGGACGATGACGTCTTCCATCACGATCACGAAGCCGCCCATGGCCGTTGAGATGGTGAAGAGCAGATTGACCATGCCGATCAGCCGGTGGTCATTGCGCAGGACAAAGATCCGGCCGCGGCTGGGCTGCTCCAGGATCAGCTGCAGGCCGCGTTCCTGGGCATCGTGATCCGGCGTGAAATCACCGGAATACGCGAACAGATCCATGACCAGCTGGGTCAGGGCGGGCAGGTCTTCGATGGTCGCGGCTTCCACCTTGGGCCGGTTGGCCGTCGCCAGAGCAGTCGCGGAGGCGGACTCTTCCATGGACCGGAAAATGACACGGCTCCGGACCCGCCACACGCCAATTTAGCGGATTAAATAAAATTTTCCGCGTTTCCTCAAATTTGACGGATTGACAACCGGGGCCCGGTTCCTAGAGTGCGCGCCCGCCCGGCGGTCACCCGCCTCCAGAACACCCCTTTCGCGATCCGACGTCATGAAACGCACCTTCCAGCCCTCCAAGCGCACCCGCAAGCGCCAGCACGGTTTCCGTTCCCGCATGGCGACGAAGAGTGGCCGTGACATCATCCGCCGCCGCCGCCAGAAGGGCCGCAAGCGCCTCATTCCAAAGGGTGCTGAAATTCAGTACAATCGTCACACCACCCAGCACGGAGTCTGAGCGACTCCTCTTCCCCGGCCCGGCCGATGCGCCTCCCGCGGAAGCACAGCATGACGAACCGGGCCCAATTTCAAAGGGCTCGCAACGACGGTCGCGCGAAAGCCGGCCGTTTTGTTGTGCTCAGTACTCTGGAAGATCCGTCCCTCCCTCACCTGATGGTCGCGGTCATCACGACCCGCCGCGTGGGGAAGGCGCACGACCGCAACCTGCTGAGGCGCCGGATCCGCGCGATGATCCAGCGCCACGGGCATCTGTTGACCGACCCGCTGCGGTTCCTGGTCACCATCCCGCGGCCCGGCTCCGCCACCGCCTCCTTCGCGGAACTGGAGGCCGACTGGCTGAAGCAGGCGAGCCGTCTCGGCCTGCTCAAGCGCCCGGACGCCCTCCCCGCGCCTCCCGTGGCGCCGCTTATAAATCCCTAGGGCGTTTCCAAATCCGGCCGGCGCTCTTGCGGAATGCGGATTTGCGACGATAAGGCCCGCTTCCTTCTCCTTCGCCCGCAGAAATGAAGTTCCTCATCCGCCTGATGATCCGCGGCTACCAGATTTTCCTGAATCCGGTGCTGAAGGCTTTGTCCGGCCCGCACGCCGGCTGCCGCTTCACGCCGACGTGTTCGAACTACTTTCTCCAGGCGGTGGAGGCCCACGGATCATTAAAAGGGTCGTGGTTGGGCATCCGCCGGATTTTCCGCTGTCATCCCTGGGGCCGCTACGGTTATGACCCCGTCCCGCCGCGCAAGGACTCCGCCGCGGCCTGCTGCTCCAAGAATCCTCCCGCCGGGCCTGACGCCTGAGGCCGCT
>JAQGPE010000772.1 GCA_028293225.1 Akkermansiaceae bacterium
TTTGGAAATTTACTCCGCGTTCGGCGGTAAAATGACCTCTAAAGTGCTGAGAATCAGCCATCTAAAATTTCCTTAGAAAACGTTAGGTTTCGGATTGACCCTTTCGGTGTACTTTGGTGTAGTTCGAGGCACTTCAGCGACCTGCTTCGCTTCGATGTCTCACTCCTCTCCAGTCCACGAAAGTCACTTCGACTACAAGATGGACCCGAAATTCCGGGTTTCCGTTCCTGTCGAATGGCGCCCGGAGAGTGAGGAAACGCCGGTGCGTTTGCAGCTTTCCCGGGAGCATGACCTGCCTGTCATCAAGGTGTTCAGCCAGGAAGCGTTCGACGAAAAGTTCAAGCAGGTGGAGGCGAGCGATCTGTCTCCGGCGAAGAAGCAACAGATCGTCGGTCATCTGCGGATGATGTCGAAGCAAGCGACGATCAGTTCACAGGGGAAACTCCAGGTTCCGAAGGACTGGAGCGAACGGGTCGGCCTCCAGGCCGAAGGTTCGGTGATCCTGGCGGGCCGCGGCCCCTTCTACATGATCTGCCCGAAGGCGACCTTCGAGAGGATCAGTGAAATCGAACTCGGCATGGATGACGGCGATCTCGGCGTCCTCTGAGCTGCTCTCTCTCCCCAAACATTTCCCCCACATTTTCCCACCCGAACAAGACGACAATGCTGTTCGCCCATCCAACTCCGGCACCCGGGAAGGACCGCTCCGCGGCACCCACCGTGAAGTGCGACCCGATGCCGGGGTTGGGCGCAATTTTCCAAGCGGGATGGACCGGAGGGCTCGGGACAGCACTCCTCTCCATCCATACTGACACGATTGGCCGCTCCGCTTCCCATGGCTGGTTGGCGGAGCGCCGGTCGTCGGCTTTCCAGGCTGGGCGAAAGAGGTTTCTCGGGACAGTACCTCTCTCGCTTTTCAAGACCGTGGTTCGCGCCGCTTCTGGCTGGTTGCCGGCGCGGGCCACGGACGATTTCCATGCAGAACGGACCGGCAAGCTCGGGACAGTGAGCCCTTCCGTTTATAACGATACGACCGCGCGCCCTGTTTTCCTTGGCTGGTTGGCAGAGCGCAGGTCGTTAGCTTTCCAGGCTGGGCGAAAGAGGTTTCTCGGGACAGTGCCTCTCTCGCTTTTCAAGACCGTGGTTCGCGCCGCTTCTGGCTGGTTGCCGGCGCGGACCACGGACGATTTCCTAGCAGCGCGGACCGGAACTCTCGGGACAGAGGACCCTTCCAGCGCACTCGACACGGCTTCCCGCTCTTCTTCCCATGGCTGGTTGGGAGAGCGGAGCCTGCCGGACTTCATGGCAATGAGTGATCTTCCCGGCGCGGACTATCATCTCTCGGTGCTTCCCGCGGAAGTGACGGAGTGGATGCAGGCCTGCGAAGGGAAGTTCATCATCGACGGCACCCTCGGAGGAGGCGGCCACAGTGAAACTTTTCTCAAGGCGGGAGCCAGCGTGCTGGGGGTCGATCGCGACCCTGACGCATTGGCCTACGCCACCAAACGCCTCGCCCCGTATGGAGACCGTTTCCAGACGTGGCAGGGTAATTTTGCCGATCTTCGGGAAAACCTCGAGATCCGGGGGGTGGAGCGGGCCAATGGCATGCTCTTGGATCTCGGGGTTTCTTCTTTCCAACTGGACAGCTTCGGCCGCGGCTTCTCGTTCCGCGGCGAAGGTCCTCTCGACATGCGCATGGGTCCCTCCTGTGCGTTTGATGCCGAACATGTGGTCAACGACTGGTCCGAGGCGGATCTGCTGAAGATCCTGCGCGAATTCGGCGAAGAGCCGCAGGCGCGCCGGATCGTGGCGGCGATCCTGAAGCGCCGCGCGGCCGGCCGGATCAAGACCACCACGGAACTGGCGGGCTGCATCGAAAAGGAAATCGGCCGCCACGGGAAAACCCACCCGGCGACCCGCACCTTCCAGGCCATCCGCATGGCCGTGAATGACGAGCTCGGCTCCCTGGAGCGCATGCTCGACGCTTCCATCCATCTTCTGAAACCCGGCGGGCGACTGCTGGTCATCACCTTCCACAGCCTGGAGGACCGCCTGGTGAAACGCTTCATGCAGGACCGGGCCAAACCTTTTCTCGACCATCCCGCGTGGCCTGAACCGCGGCCGAATCCGGAATGGTATTTCCGGCTTCCCGTCCGCAAAGCCATCGCCGCCGGCGATCAAGAACTCCGAGTCAACCCCAGGGCCCGCAGCGCCAAGCTGCGGGTCGCCGAGCTTCTGGATACTACCAAAGAATCCGTATGAACCGTCACCGTTCCGCCCCGAAAACTCCTGTTTCCATTTTCATCACGCTGGGTGTCGCCACGCTGGTGGCGACGGCCGGCGGCGCCATGCACGCGGTCTGCAAGAATCACCAGGTGCTGGTCGAGCGCGAGATCGACGCGTCCGAGCGCCGGATGGAGCAGAGCCGCCTGGACATCCAGATCACCGAAGTGCGCATGGATGAGCTGCTCGACCGCTACGAGCTGAAGGAGCGCCTGCGTTCCAACGGCTCGCGGATGGTGGCGCTCGGCCATGGGGACATTGTTGACATTACTCCGGCATCCGCCGTACCGAGCGTCGCCTCGACCGACCAACCGTAGAGAGAAGTATGTCCAGCCGCGCCTTTCAAATCCGCTGTTTTTCGGTGACCGCCTTTTTGGTCGCCGGTTTCAGCGTGATGTCGGTGCGGCTGATCCAGCTTCAGGTGCTGGATCGCGAGCACTACCGGAAGCGGGCGAGCAGCGGTTTCAGTCCTACAGAAGTGCTGGCCGGACTGCGCGGCAAGATCGTCGACCGCAACGAGGAGATCCTGGCCAAGAGCATGCCGGTGAGTTCCATCACGGTGGACATCAACCACATGCGCAATTACGAGGTCATGGCGACAACCGTGGCCTACGAACGCGTCAGCAGCCAGGAAGGTTGGGACAAACTCGATGCAAGCAGCCGCCGGAAGTCTCTCAGAGACGAGCGCGCCACCTTGCTGGGCAACGTGACGGCGGGACTGATAACCGCGGACGCCGTCTGCGACATGGCAATCGCGCACGCCGTCAATGTTCTCGCCCGGCCCCTGGGCATGCGGCGGGAGGAGCTGTCGGCGAAGATTCAGAAAGGCCTCGGCGACCGGCAGGCGGGCGAGTTCGAACTGGTGCAGGATTTGCCTGACGACGTGGCGAGCAGCCTGCGCGAAATCGTGGACCAGCAGAACATCGAAGGATTTCACTTTCGCGGTTCCTTCAAGCGCTGGTACTGCTCGCCGGACCTGGCCGCCCACGCGGTCGGATACACCGGCGAGAAGGAAACGAAGGGCGAGGATGGCAAACCCGTCTACTCCCTGACCGGCAAGTTCGGCGTGGAGTCGGCGATGAACGATTACCTGGCGGGGAAGGACGGCTGGCGCCGCTACAAGCGCGACACGCACGGGATGAAAATTCCGGGCGATTCGGACTCCATCAATCCGCCGCGTTCCGGTCTGAACGTCCAGCTGACCCTGGACATGGCGATCCAGACGATCGCGGAAGAAGAGTTGGACGCGGGTTTGAAGGAGTTCGTGGCTCCGCGCGGCTGCGTTGTGATCATGGATCCGAAGACCGGCGAGATTCTGGGAATGGCGAGCCGGCCAACCTTCAATCTCAACCGGCTGGACAACCTTTCCGACGCGGCGACGAACTTC
>JAQGPE010000780.1 GCA_028293225.1 Akkermansiaceae bacterium
CGCCTTCCTCATCGTCGCTTTCGCTTTCGCCTGCTTCCACGACCGCGGTGTAGCCGGGCAGATTTTCGCCGCCGGGCGAGGTGAGATGCGGGCGGAAGTGCCAGCGTCGCAGGGCGGCGGCGGGGAAGCGCCCGCGCATGCCGGGGCCTTCGGGGTCGCAGATCCGGTTGACCAGCGCCAGCACCTGCGGGGCGGAGCGCCATGAGGTCTCCATGCTCCATTCCGACATCCGCTGGTTCCAGCCGGGCAGGCCTAACAGGTCATCGAACAGCCGTGGCTCGCCACCGCGCCAGCCGTAGATGCCCTGCTTGGTATCGCCCACCACGAAGAGTGAGCGGCGTTCCTCGGAATCCATCACCGCCTCATCGGCCAGGCCCGCCAGCACCGACCACTGGGAGCGGCTGGTGTCCTGGAACTCATCGAGCAGCCAGTGGCTGTAGCGGGCATCCAGGCGCGACTCCATGCGGGCGCGGCCGTCGGCGGTCACGCCACCATGGGCCAGCACGCGCGTGACATCGGAAAAGCCCAGCCGCCCGCGCAGCCGCACGGTCTGCTCATAGATCGACTCGTAGGCGTAGAGGATGGTCCAGAGCCCGACGGTGCGGGTTGAGCGGACCTCCAGTTCGGCGCGCAGGTAGCCGCCGATCAGATCGGTAATCGCATGGGCCAGGGCGCCGCCGATGCCGTGCTCGATGCGGTTGAAGAGATCGTTCGCATAGCCGCTGCGGAGGTCGTCCAGCAGCGCAAGCATGCGGCTGACGGTGGCGGGCGGATTGCGGCCGTCACCGGGCTGGTAGGTGCTGAAGAAGTCGGCGGTGGTGTCCCAGCCCTTGATCCAGGTGGCGTGGGCCTTTTTCGGCACGACCACGGTGCCGAGCAGCGCGATGACATTCCGCGCGGCGGTGTGGAAATCCGTCAGGTGCGGCCACGGGCAGCCCTGCGGCCAGATGGAGGAGAGGTCGCCCCATTTCTCCCGCTCCGGCGAGTTCAGGAAGCGCTGGTGGTGGGCGTCCAGGAAGTCATCCAGCAGGGCGGACAGCCGGGTGTGTTCCTTACCATGGGTGGCCAGGCGGAAGGCGCCGAGAAAGGCTTCGCGCTGGCGTTCGGTGACCTCGCGGAAGATGCGGGCCAGCACCTGCTTCTTCTCCGCCTTCAAGTCATCGGCTTCTAGTAGTTCGAAGCTGCCGATGCCGAGTTCATACGGGAACTGCTTGGCGATGCGGACGAAGAAACTGTCGAGCGTGCTCAGCGAAATCCGGTGCAGATCCCTGGCCAGACCCTCAAGCAACTCGCGGAAACGCGCCAGGCCGGGCAGCGGCAGTTCGCGGCCCGCGTGCAGCGGCGGCATGCCGGAGGCGCGATTGCCGATCAGGGTGTCGGCCAGTTGTCCGGCGAGTGAAAGGGCGGTGGCGTCATCCATCGCGCCATCGGCCAGGCGCGACAGGATCCGGTCGGCGAACTCGCCGGCGGCCTTGCGGGTGAAGGTCAGCGCGATCAGCTCGGTCGGCAGGGCGCCCGCCGCCAGCAAGGCGAGGAAGCGGTTGGAGAGCTGGAAGGTCTTTCCGGAGCCTGCCGAAGCGCGGATCATCAGGCTGTTCATACGGCGGCGCTCCTTTCCGCGTCGTAACGTTCCGCCGTCGCCTTGAAATGTTCGATCAAGGAGCCCGACACCGCGGCTTCAAAACCATCCGGCGCGAGGTCGGCGAAATCATCGATGCGCGACTCCTGGCTGGTCAGTTCGACCGGCGGCCAGTGGACTCCGGCGTGGAGGGCGGCGATGGCTCCGCGGGTCCACTCCAGCGCGCTGTTCAGCAGGGAGGCGTCGAAGGCGTGCCACATGTCGAAGCCGATTTCGTTCAGCGTCGCGGGCAGGTTCACGTAGCCGACGGCGGGCGGCGAAGTAAGCCCGTAGCGCTGCATCACGTAGGCGGCGTAGAGCGGCAGCTGGACGTTCTTCCAGACCTTCTCCTTGCTGCGGCCGCCTGTGACGAGGGTATTGCCGTAAATACGACGGCGCTTGGAGAAGGTCCGCAGATGCGCCGACTCCGGACTGTCGGAGCGGGCCGAGGATTTGTAGTCGAGCACGCGGTAGCCGAGGCTGGGGTGGCGGTCGATGCGGTCGATCTGCATGCCGACCGGCTGGCCTTCGAAGGACCATGGAAGCAGCTCGCTGCCGACCGGGACCTCGACGGCGTCGATGACCCAGCCCGCGATGTGGTCCTCCACTTCCTTTTCGGCGAAGCGCTGCAGGCGGGAAATCGCGGCCTCGCGCTGGACCATCAGCGGCAGCGACAGGGTGGAGCCATAGAACCAGTGGAGCTCTCTGTCGACATGAGCGATCAGGAAGTCCGCCAGTTCGCGGGCCTCCGTCGTGTGCTTCATCGTCTCATCATTTCCCATGGCCTCAAAGGCGCGGTGGCAGATGTTGCCGAAGTCGCGCGGGTTCATCTCCAGCTTGTCGGCCTCGTAGCGGTCCCACTTCAGCAGGCGGCGCAGGTAGAAGCGGAAGGGGCAGTGCAGGTAGTCGCGCAGCGCGGAGGGGCTGAGCTTGCGGTCGCCTTCGAGATAGCCTTTCGCGGCCTCGTCAAAATGGAGCGTCCACGGCCCGCGTTCCCAGGCGGACAGCCGCTTGCTGCCGGCGGGCGGCTGACCGGCCAGTTGCTTGACGCGCTCCGCCAGATCGCGGCCACTGGCGGCGAGCAGCAGGCGGGAGGGGCGGCGCGGCTCGCCCTGGGGATCGACCTTGGCGACCACGATCTCCAGCGGGCGGCTTTCGGCAAAAGAGCGCAGCAGGAAGGCGTCGCGGGCATGGCGGGTCTTGGCATTGCGCAACTCCAGCTTCTCGCGGACGCCGTCGGGCAGGAAGGCATCGTCCATGCGGCCGTCCGGCACGGAGCCGTCATGCATGCCGCCCAGGATCATCAGGCCGGGCTTTTCGAAGGAAAGCTCCAGCCAGCCGGGCAGATCGAGCACGGAGTCGTCGCGGCCGCTGAGCGAGCGCAGGGTCTCACTGCCGGTCAGGGCGAGTTCCACGGCATCGCCGGGATCTTCCAGGCGGGCGCTTTCCTCCAGCAGTTGGATGCGGGGAATGGCGGCCGAGAGCAGCTGATAGAGGCCGCCTTCCGCACCATCGTCGGCGGGCATGCTCTGAATCCAGGTCTGGATGGCGTGCCAGACGCCTCCGCTGGCGAACTGCTCCTGCCATTCGCGGACCTGCCTCACCAGTTTCTTCAGCGGCACGAAGCCGGGGTGGCTGGACTTGCGGGGCAGCACCTCCTCCAAGCGCGGCAGGCTGTCGGGCAAGTAGTCCTTTTCCAGTAGATCCAGCAGGCTGAGGGCGGCGAAGAGATCCTGCTGACCGGGAACGGTGGCCAGCAGCGGATTGCGCAGGATCGCGGTGACCTCCGGCCACGCGGGCGGGCGCGGACGTCCCAGCGCCGCGATGCCGCGCAGCAGATTCGCCAGCGGGCGTCCGGCAGCCTCGCCTTCCGGGTTCCAGGCCTTCCAGCCGGCTTCGCCGAAAGCCGTCTCGATCGCGGGGCCGAAGGCGGGATCGCAAAGGCCGATGGTCACTTCGGTGCTGCTTTTGTCCGCGCAGAGCCGGATCACCTGCTTGGCCAGCTCCGGGGCATCGGCGGTCAGGTGGATTTGCTCCCTGGCCACCGGAACGGGTGCTGCTTTCGGGTCAGTCCAATGCCTGGGATCCGGGCGGCCCCAGTCGTCAAACATGTCGGCCAGGTCGGCCGGAGCGTGGATCAGCACCCGGGTGGAGAATTGCTCTTCGGCGAGCTTTTGCCAGGCGAGCACGGCCAGCGGGGCGGGCTCGGGCACGCCGATGATCACGATTTCCCCGACGCCGGGCGGCAGCGCCGGGTTCATGGCGGCGCGGGCTTTCGCCTCGGCCCGTGGCTGGCGGCCCCATTTCGACAGGCGGGCCATGGCGCTGCGCTGCAGGCGGGCGATGTCCTGCCAGCGTTCAGGCTCCGGGCTTTCGCGGCGGGCGTCTTCGAAGGTTTTGCTGCTTTCCGAAAGGCTGTCCCAGACGGCCAGCAACTGATCGGAAACCCCGGCAGCCCAGGTGAAGGAGCGCTCGACCGGCTCCAGCGGAAAGAGACTCGGCAGGTCGCTGCTGTTGGCACGGCGCAGCGACTCGATCCATGCGTAGCGTTCCTCCAGCGGAGTCGCGATCTGCGGGTCGGGAGGGACCCGGAAAAAGGCGTCCGGGGTCTGGACGCGAGGCGCCAGGCAGGCTCCGCGCTCCGCCAGCGCTTCGCGCAAAAGGCGGCCGCTCTGGGCGGTGGGCACTACGACCAGCAGGTGCGGGAGCTCCTCGCGACGCTGCCACAGCCAGTCCGCGGCCAGCTCCAGGAGCGGCCGTTTCCAACCGAGGAATTCACGCAGCGGCACGGCGCTATTTCAGGATGGGATAGAGGTGAACGGAAGGAGAATCGGGAAGCTGCGGCAAGGATGGTGAGCGATGGACCGGCTTGCTATCCCTCAAAAAACCGCCCAAAACGGGGGATAGAAGCGATTTCCATCCCTCATGACCTGGAATAAGCAACAACCCGGATGGCCTGAATTCAGGCATGGCAGGGGTAGGGCCATGGAGCTGAGGCCATGCCGGGCTTCGGACCTTGGCGTTCTTCAACGTTGGTACGTCGA
>JAQGPE010000789.1 GCA_028293225.1 Akkermansiaceae bacterium
CAAGGTCGAGGAACTCCATCTCGGCCCCGGCGACTGCCTGCTTTTCTACACCGACGGCGTGAAGGAGGCGATCGATGCTTCGGGCGACGAATACGGCATGGAACGCCTGCGCAAGGCCTTCCTGATCGGCGCCCCGGAAGGTGCCCAGGCCTCGGTTCGCGCCGTGGAAAAGGATCTCGCCGAATTCACCGGCGACTCCCCGCAGATGGACGACGTGACCCTGGTGGCGATCGAAAAGCGCTGAGCCGCCGAGCGGTTATAACCTCATGAGGACTATGTATTAATGGGGACTTACGCCTAATCCCCAGACTGTGGCAAACACTTGGGATCACTTTACCATCATCGATGCTTAAATACCATGTCGTGCCACTGGAATTGTCAGCAGCCGAAGGTGCCTCTCCCGCTCTCGTCGCCCAAAAGGTCGCCTCATTGCTGAACCAGTTCGCCGCGCAAGGCTGGGAATACCTGCGGCTTGAGTCGGTGCCGGTGAACACCCAGACCGGCTGCCTGGCCCTCCTTTCCGGAAGCAAGCCGCAGACGATTTCCATGCCCCAGCTGGTTTTCTGCAGCAGAGCTTAGATCCTCTGGAAAACGGTTATTAAGAGAAGTGTAAGGATCGCTTCGAGCCAGATTCCACTGATTGGGCTGATTTTCTGATTAACTGATTGAGCCAAGGGGGATGTGAATTCGGATTGGAGTAGTAGCAGGATCCTATCGTTCGTATTCATCTCCAACCTGATGGATTCACATTAAAATCTCTGCCTTTTCATCAGTTAATCAGAAAATCAGCCCAATCAGTGACCCTCGGCCCGAAGCTTGGAAAGGAATTGCCAGCCATCCTCTAACACTGCGCCCGTCTACGCCTTTCAGAAATCCGTTACCGGCTTCTCAAGGGCCAGCGGCTTGATCCAGATGTTCCGGAAACGGATGTCGTGCCCTTCCGACTGGAGCTTCAGCCCCTGCGGACTGTCGGTGATTCCCTTGCCGCCGTCGTTGCCGCCATCGACACCGGAGTTCGGCCCACCCCAGACCTGCTGGATGGCGTGCTCCTTGTGAATCTTCTGGCCATTCAGATAGACGGTCACCAGCGGTTGCTCGACCCGCTTGCCGTCCTTGAAGCGCGCGGCCCGGAACTGGATGTCGTAGGCGTTCCACTTGCCCACGCCCAGGTAGACGCCCTGCGGGGCCGCTTCCTCATTGATGATCGCACCCATCCCGTGAGTCGTTTCGTCGCCGTCGAAGATCTGCATTTCAAAGCGGTTCTGGAGATAGACGCCGCTGTTGCCGCCGGGCTTCATCACCAGGAACTCCAGGTGCAGGCGGAAATCGCCATAGGCCTTCTGGGTGACGATGTCAGCGGTGCCGTATTTGCCGCCATCGGAGACCGGATCAAAGCTCATCAGCACCTCGCCCTTGTCGACCGGGTCCGCGACGATCTTCCACTTGATCGGCAGTGCGGAGGCGAAGTTCGGCCCCTGCCAGTAGGTCCACAGCGTGTCGAGCGACTTGCGGGTGCCGTCGAAAAGCACATCCGCGCCCTCGGCCGGCTTGGTTCCGACTCCAACCTCGGCGGAGAAAGCCGCGGCACTGAGTCCCAGGAGAATGAAGGTAACGAGTTTCATCACCCCCATACGACAGGTTCGCCCGGTCTCTTGCCAAGAACCGTCTGCCTCATTCCGCCCCCTTGCGGAATCCGGTCCATCGGCTTAGTTGCCGCATGACCCAGGGTCCCTTTCCCGACGAGCAGGACGCAGACGGCAACTTCGAGCGCCAGGAGGATGAGTTCCGCGACCTCGTCGGCCAGGACCCGCGCTACCCCGCCGAACCGGGCCGCTATCACCTCTACATCTCCCTGGCCTGCCCGTGGGCGCACCGGACCCTGATCACCCGCCATTTGTTAGGCCTGGAAAACGTCATCTCCGCCAGCGTGGTCGATCCCGTCCGCGACGAGCGGGGCTGGCGCTTCACCTCCGGCGATGGTCACAGCCAGGACCAGGTGGAAGGCTTTCATTTCCTCTCGGAAGCCTACGAACTCACCAAGCCGCACTTCCATGGCCGCGTGACCGTGCCGGTCCTGTGGGACAAGCAGAGCCGCCGCATCGTGAACAATTCCGAAGACGACATCTGCCGGATGTTCCAGGAGGCCTTCTCCCCTGCCACCGGCGTCGATCTTTTCCCCAGCGACATCGCCGAAGAACAGGCCGAACTCAGCCAGTGGATCTACGAGCGGATCAACAACGGCGTCTACCGGGCCGGGTTTGCCAGCCGCCAGGCCGCCTACGACAAGGGCGTGCAGATCGTCTTCGCCGCGCTGGAGGAAATGGAGGAGCGCCTGGCGCACGGCCGCTACCTCTTCGGCCACCGCATCGTCGAGAGCGACTGGCGGCTGTTCTGCACGCTGGTCCGCTTCGACCCGGCCTACCATGGCCACTTCAAGTGCAACCTGAAGATGCTGAAGGAATACCCGAATCTCTCCGGCTACCTGCGCGATCTCTATCAACAACCGGGCATCGCGGACACCGTCAGCATCCGCCATATCAAGAAGCACTACTACCTGACCCACCCGGAACTCGATCCCTCAGGCATCGTGCCGATGGGTCCCGAGCAGGATCTCGGCGAGGCTCATGGCCGAGACAAGGTTTACACGTAAATCATCTTCCGGGTCATCCCGCCGTCGACGATCAGTTCCGCGCCGGTCACAAAGCCGGCGTCCTCACCGATCAGGTAGGAGACCGCCGCGGCGATGTCGTCCGGCGTTCCGACCCGGCCCGCGGGATGCTGGGCGTGATCCTTTCCCGACAGCGCCTCGCCGCTCACGTTGATCCAGCCGGGGGAAATGCAGTTCACCCGCACGTCCGGCCCCAGGCTGATCGCCAGCGAGTGACTCAGCGCCACCTGGCCGCCCTTTGACGCCGAGTAGGCATGGGTGTCCGGCTCCGACATGTGGGCGCGGCTGGAGGCAATTAGCACCATCGCCCCTTTTGCCGCGCGCAGGGCATGTTCGCCTTCCTTCGCCAGCAGGAAAGCGCCGGTCAGGTTGATGGCCAGCACGCGGTTCCAGTCCTCCAGCGTCGACTCCGCCAGCGATTTGAACTCGCTGATGCCGGCATTGGAAACGATCGCATCGAGCCGATCGTGCCGCTCCAGGGTCCTGGCGATCAGGTTCTTCACCTCCTCCCCTTTCGAAACATCCGTCACCACCGCCTGCAGCCGGTGATTGCCCGGCTGATCCGCCAGGTCCGCCAATCCCATCACATCGCGGTCCGCCGCCACCACCTGCCAGCCCTCGGCCAGCAGCCGCGTGGCGATTCCTTTCCCAATGCCGCTGGCGGCTCCCGTGACGATAACGACCTTTCCGGAGTTTTTCACCCCTTGCAATCCACCCGCTTGCGCCGTCCGTCAAGCCGCGACGATGACCAGCCTGGACCGCGTCACGCGAAAGATTGCACTCTTAGGCTTCCCCGGGACCGCGTCCTGCTCTAACCAAGCACGAATGACGCGGGAGCACGAACGCCTCACTGAAGACCGCGAACGCGGGAAGAACTGGAAGCGTTGGGGCCCCTACCTCAGCGAGCGCCAGTGGGGCACCGTCCGCGAGGACTACTCCAGCCACGGCAACAGTTGGGTCGAGTTCCCCCACGACCACGCCCGCCGCCGCGCCTACCGCTGGGGCGAAGACGGCCTCCAGGGCTGGTCGGACCGCCAGGGCCGCCTGTGCTTCGCCCCCGCTTTCTGGAACGGCCAGGACACCATCCTGAAGGAGCGCCTGTTCGGCCTGGGCGGCAACGAAGGCAACCACGGCGAGGACGTCAAGGAGTGCTACTACTACCTCGACTCCACCCCGACCCACTCCTACACCATGGCGCTCTACAAGTACCCGCAGGCCATGTTCCCCTACACCGCCATCCGCGAGGAAAACGCCCGCCTCGGCCG
>JAQGPE010000790.1 GCA_028293225.1 Akkermansiaceae bacterium
TGGTCAGGATGGCATCGAGGTTCGCCGCAGTGGGTGCGATCTGCTGGGCCACGGTGATGTCGAAAGCCCGTTCGCTGGAGAAATACCAGCCGGCGGCCTGGAAGCGTTTCGACTCGCCCTCAAAGGCGGAACCGTAGGCGGTCTTCTCACTGCGGCTGCGGACATCGACGGCGGCGGCCAGGATCTCCTGCTCGCATTTTTGCAGGTAGACGGCATCGAGCGAGGTCTGCGGCAGACGGCCCGAGCGGGCGGCGAAGGCATAGCTGCGACAGGCGCAGCCGTAGCCTTCGAAAAGGCGCCACCAGCCCCAGCGGCGGTTGTCGGACGAGGATGGATCATACCAGCTGAAGAGCGTCGCCCTCACCGCGACGTCGCCGGTGAGCAGGTAGATTTCGCAGGCTGCCCAAGCGAGTTCGTCGTCGTGCATGAAGATGTCCCCGTAGTGGGTGATCTGCTGATAGGCACCGTCTTTTCCGTAGGTCGCGATGGCGTTCTGGAGGAACTGCCAGCCAGCCAGTGCCTTCAGGCGGTAGCGCTCGGCGTCGGCAGGGAACTGCTGCTTGAACAGAGGCGAGGAGGCGATCTGCGCCAGCGCAGCGGTGGCAGCCGCGGAGGCGGCGGTGTTCTTCGGCCAGACGACCTGGGAGTCGCCGTGATCCGGTAGGACGTTGTCTTCGTAGCGGCGGGCCTTGGGATAGACGAGGAAGTAGAAGCCGCCGTCGTCGTCCTGCATCTTCGCCAGGAAATCGGCCTCGATCCTGGCTTCCTGAAGCAGGTCACTCTTGCCATCTCCGCTCTCCGGGATGCCCAGGTTGTCGAGCGAACCGACACCGGGCAGGGAATCGGCTGCGAAGACGAGATAATGGACGAGGCCGGCGCTGTCGGTGGTGTATTTGCTGTAATCACCGGCATCGTGATGACCTCCGGACACGTCGATGGCCCCCTGATGCACGAAGGGATACAGGCAGGTCGCTTCGCTTTCGAGACGGGGAGCCGTGTGGCGCGGGTTGTCCTTTGCCGCCCAGTTGTCACCGGTGATCAGTTCCCATGAAGCTGCATAGGCCGAGTCCGGCGAAGGGATTTCAACGGGTGCGGTATGGCAGGCCTCATGGACATGACGGGTGTAGGGCAGCTCAAGGGCCGAGCCGCAGCGCTGCTCATAAAGGCCCAGCGCATAGGTGCGGGCGAAGGTCATCGCCATGCTCGGCGAGATCCTGAATGGCAGGGACGAGCCGTAGCCGGGAACCACCAGCCGGTAGGTGCCCGCGGTGGTCAGCGAGCTGAAATCGGCGATCCCGACCTGCTGGTAAGGAGTCGGAGAATAGGTGAATCCGATATCGGGACGCAAGGTCAGCGAGCCACTGAAGGCGGCGGCGCCGGAAGCGGCATCCACCACGGTAAAGGGAGTACCCGGTGCGACAGGCAGCTCCCCCAGGCTGCCAAGATAGTAGCCGACCATGGCCTTCTTCGGCAGGGTGCTGGTGTAGCCTTCCTGGTTGACGTGGATCGCCGGGCTGAAGCGGCCGGCCTCCGCCTGAGCGGAAAAGGTCATGTCGGCGGTCCACAGCGTGCCGTCAGGGCTGGTGACTGTGACCAGCTGTCCCGGGGCGATCGGGACCGAAAGCTGCAGTTCCATCGAGTTCTGGATCCGCAGGTCCCGCGGAGTCAGCGGCGCATACCAGGGACGCCGCTTGAAGCCGATGTTCGCAACCGGCACCAGCACGCCATCGACCCTTACCTCAAGCGAGCCAGCGGATGGCGGAGTGAAAATATTCTGATCGACGAAGTCCCACGAGGTCACCCGGTCGGTAGTCTCGTAGCCTTTCGTATTCATCCGGATCAATTCCAGGGTGTCCCGGGACAGGATGCGCAGGCCGTATTCGTCCGGCTGCGGCAGGTAGAGTCCCTGGCCGTCAAGAGATGCAGAATCGGTCGGCGGAGCTGCGCGCAGATTGCCGCCCAAAATGGCAACTGCAGCGCATGCATGTAGTAAACAACGATGATTTCCCCTCACGAGTCATGTGCCTTACTTGGAAGGCGATACGAAGCAAGCTCGAACCGACCCACGCGATTGCGTGCATTCGCCTCATATCAATGCATAAGCGCTTTTCATTATCGGATCGTTAAATAATAAAAATCGCGTAATGGCATTTCCAGGCACTCCTATTGAATCAAGACAGTTCTTCTTTTCCTGCGTTAAACAATGATCTGAGGATTACTCAGCCTCTTTCGCGGCGAGCGATTTTTCACGTAGGTTTTCGAGTTCTTCCCGGAGATGTTTTTTACCGGCGCCGCAGCCTCCGTTAGAATTCCGGAAGATTTCCCGTAGGATGAGGAATCTTGCGGAGGAGCGGTATCTTTATGAAGTGTCATGGATGGATTTTGAGCGGTCTCGTTTCACTGGGCTCCGCATGGGGAGATCCGGCTTCTTTCGACATTGTGGTCTATGGGGGAACTTCCGGTGGAGTGATCGCGGCGGTGCAGGCGGCGAGGGACGGACGCTCCGTGGCCCTGATCTCGCCGTCCCCGCACCTGGGTGGATTGACCACGAGCGGGTTGGGATGGACCGATCTGGGCCAGAGCAGCATTCTGGGCGGGCTCAGCCGCGAGTTCTACCACCGGGTATTTCTCCACTATCAAAAGGGAACCTCATGGACCCTGCAGAAGCGGGCTGACTTCGGGAACTCCGGCCAGGGAACGCCGGCATTCAATCCGGAGAAAGAGATCGCTTCGGTGTTTGAGCCGAAGGTGGCGGAGGAGATCCTCAACGGACTGATCAAAGAGAAGCCAG
>JAQGPE010000793.1 GCA_028293225.1 Akkermansiaceae bacterium
GACCAGCAGGCCGCCGAAGTCACCAAGACCCCCGGCGGCGACGAAGCCTACCACATCTGCATGATCGTCGGTTACAACGAGGCCACCAACGAACTCGCCGTCTCCGACTCCTGGGGCGCCAGCTACGAGCGCCGCTGGGTCCCCTGCACCGTCGCCAACTGGGCCAGCTCCGGCGGCCTCTTCATGATCCTGCCGTAAGCGGCGGATCCATCGGCAGACCGATCCATTTCCGCAAAAAAACGGGAGGCCTCACCGGCCTCCCGTTTTTTCGTGAATGTGGCGCCTGATGCTCTGCAAAGTGGCTGAACTGAGCGGAGCGAAGTAGACTACACGAAGTGTCAGCCCGCAGGGGACCGCCGGAGGGCGGGATCATGGTTACCAGCCTCAGTCTAAAGGTTCACGGCCATAGGCTGCACCTCCCCTCAGAGAGCGCCGAAGGTGCGAAAGGTAACAGCCAGGGGTGACCGAGCGCAGCGACCGAACCCCTGGGCAACCACCGGCGAAAGCCGCACGACGATCGCTCGCGATCGCCTCCCGTGGGGAGGACCGGCATCGCCGGGTCCGCGCAGCGGTTTCCCCCGCGGTTCCGAAGTCTCCAACGCCAGCCACCTTAGTCCGAGTGGCCCTCTCTACGTCTCGCCAGTTCGAGAAAAGCAGTTCGATCCAGAATCGGAATTCCTTCTCCTTTCCTCAACTGCTCGAGCCCGATCTCAAGTTCGGTTCGGAGCTGTTTCCTCATCTCATCTGAGTGTTCCTCCGGCCCTGATTTGATCGGGTCATTTGTCCCTGATGGCATAACGGGAAAATAGCTTATCCGGCGATTCACCTCAATATCCCCCGCCAACAAAAAACCCGCCGCACCCCAAGGCACGGCGGGCTGAAATCAATCAAATGGCATTCCTCAATGAGGAAGCACTTCCTCCTTGTCCGCGCTCTTGTCCCAGAACCCCACCGCAAAGATCACCGCCACCACCAGCGCGATCCCGGACGGCAGCAGCCAGAAGTTCTTGGCGCCTGCCACCCAGCCTTCGTGCGTATCGGCCTTCAGGGCCACATGCTTGGCCCAGATGCCGAGGACCTGGTTTCCGACCAGCATCCCGCCGCCATAGGTCAGCAGCGCGATCAGGGACTGGGCGCTCGCGCGCATCTCCTTCGGCGCCTTGCGGTCCGTGTAGAGCTGGCCGGTCACAAAGAAGAAATCATAGCAGATGCCATGCAGCATCACCCCCAGCACCAGCAGGGCGTGGGACTCGAAAGCCATCCCGAACAGCGCGTAGCGCAGCGTCCAGGCCAGCATCCCGACCAGCAGCATCCACTTCACCCCCAGCTTGCGGAAGAAGAACGGGATCAGCGCCATGAAAACCAGCTCGCTGACCTGCCCCAGCGCCATGATCCCGGTCGGCCCCTCGAAGCCGGCCTGCTTGATGAAGTCGTTGGCCAGCGCGTAGTAGAAGGCCAGCGGAATGCAGATCAGGAACGAACAGACGGCGAAGACCGAGAAGGACGGATCCTTGAACAGCTTCAGGGCGTCGAGTCCCAGCATCTTCGCCACGCTGGTCTTCGTCCCCTTGGCGCGCGGCGGAGTGGCCGGCAGAGTGAAACTATACAGGCCGTAGATCAGGCTCGCCACTGCCGAAAGCTTCAGCGGGAAATTCGTCTCCTCGGCCTTCTGCAGCGCATCCGGCAGGATCTTGAAATTCCACACGCCGAAGAGGCTCTGGGCAACGATCAGGCCGGCGACGATCCAGCCGATGGTGCCCCACAGGCGGATCGGCGGGAAGTCGCGCTCGCTGTTCTCCACGCTGTTGAAGGTGATGTTGTTCACTAGCGCCAGCGTCGGCATGTAGAGGCAGAAATAGATCAGCAGGCCGGTGAAGAGCGCGTTCTCATTCGCGCCGATCGTCGAGCAGTAGTAGAGCACTCCCGCTCCGATCAGGTGCAGCAGCCCGTTGATCTTTTCGGAATTGAAAAAGCGGTCCGCCACCAGGCCCACGAACAGCGGGGCGATCAGGCCCGCCCAGTTGTTGGAGGAGTAGATGAAGCCGGTCACGGCCGGAATGTCCTCCCGGCCCGCGAACAGCTTGCCGATGTAGGAGCCGAGCGGCACAAAGAAACACCCCCAGATGAAGAACTGGAGGAACATCATTGTCGAGAGTCGGAGCTTCAACGCTCCGGGTTTGGGTTGATCCATGATGAAAAAACACTCGTGGTTTCGATGCGGTCGCGGCAAGCAGGAAACACCCGCTTTGGTCGCAAAATGCGCCCAATAATGGCATATTAGCTCACAAACGAGGATCTTTGATGCAGGATTGACACTCTTTCATGAAAGTAGCCGAATATGCCGCTGCGTAATGCGGTTTGATCGAACCTGAATCACCAGATATGAAACCCATCGAAACTTCCCGCCGCCGTTTCCTCGCAGGCACCGCCGCCGCCGCCGCCATCGCCGGGTTCCCCAATCTCCTTCTCGGCCAGACCGCGCCAGCCAAGTTGAAAATCGGCCTCATCGGCGCCGGCGGCCGCGGCAGCGGCGCCGCCCACCAGGCCCTTACCGCCGACCCTGATGTCGTCCTCTGGGCCGTCGGCGACGCCTTCGCCGACAAGATCGCCACCAGCCTGGACGGCATGAAGGACTTCGGCGCCCGCGTCGATGTCCCGGCCGCCCGCCAGTTCGCCGGCCTCGACGCCTACCAGAAGGTCCTCGAGAGCGGCGTCGATGTCGTCCTGCTGGCCTCGCCCCCCGGCTTCCGCCCGCTCCACCTCCGCGCCGCCATCGAGGCCGGCAAGCACGTCTTCGCCGAGAAACCCATGGCCATCGACGTCACCGGCGTGAAGTCCGTCATGGAGTCCGCCAAGCTCGCCAAACAAAAGGGCGTCTCGATCCAGCACGGCTTCTGCTGGCGCTTCGCCCCCGGCGTCCGCGAGCTCTACACCAAGATCACCTCCGGCGAACTCGGCCGCATTTATTCAGTCTACGGCCGTTACCTGGCCAGCGCGCCCAAGCCGCTCGACGCCGGCATGGGCAAGACCGCCGGCATGGGCGACGTGGAGTGGCAGATCCGCTGGTGGAACAACTTCGAGTGGACCAGCGGCGGCCCCCTTCTCGAGCAGGCCATCCACACCGTCGACAAGGTCGCCTGGGCCATGGGCGACATCGCCCCCGTCGCCGCCATCGCCAGCGGCGGCCGCTCCCACCGCAAGGACATCGGCAATGTCTACGACAACTATAGTATCGCCTACGAATACCCGGGCGGCGTCGTCGCCCAGGTCGCGGAGCGCCAGTACCTCGCCGACTGCTTCCAGGACGTCAGCGACTTCATCTACTGCGAAAAGGGCACCGCCGTCGCCCCCAGCTCACCCATGGTCCTCGGGCCCGATGGCAAGAAACGCACCTGGATGTACCGCGCCCAGCCCGGCGCCGAGCAGGACATGTATCAGGTCTGCCACAACGAGTTCTTCGCCGCCATTCGCAAGGGCGAGATCATCAACACCGGCGAGTACATGGCCAACAGCACCATGCTCGGCCTCCTCGGCCGCGAAGCCGCCCACACCGGCCGCCGCATCACCTGGGAGGAAATGTGGGCCGCCAACCAGGACCTGGCCCCGGACACCCTGAAAATGGCCGATTCCTTCCCCATCGCCCCCGTCCCCGTCCCCGGCGTCTACCAGTTCGCCTGAAACGCCAATGGGTCCGCCGCAATGTCTCCGCAGGGCCAACGGCCCGGTCCCATACCAGCCTGGGGTAAGCGCAGCGCAACCCCAGGTTCATGGCATTCGGCACAGCCGCACTTCGGGCGCTCATCAAGTCCCGCCACTCAGGCGGCCATGACCGCCCGCCTCATCCGGGCGCGATGCCGTCGCCGAAACGGCTGGTTCCCACTCACGGCTCCATCCTTCCCCATCAAATCCGTAAATCCGCAAATCCGTGCAATCTGTGACCCCCAGGCGCCCTTCCGATCGAGCCCGCTTCCTTCTCACATCCTGCGCCACCCTCGCTTTCCTCGCCCCTTTGGCCCGCGCCGATGACGAACCCATCCGCGACCCCGCCTCCCTCCCGGTCACGGAAAAGATCCACGCCCTCGTCATCCAAAAGGCCGACACCCCCGCCTCCGCCGCGGAGATGAAGCCCTACACCGAGTCCGTCCCGGTCGCCAAGGGCGCGACCCTCGACCTCGTCCCCATCCCCGGCGGCGACTTCACCATCGGCTCCCCGGAAACGGAAAAAGGCCGCAAACCCGATGAAGGCCCGCCGGTGAAAGTCAGCGTCTCCCCCTTCTGGATGGGCCGCTGCGAGATCACCTGGGACATCTACCGCGCCTTCATGCAGAACGGCAAAGCGCGCAACAAGGACGGCACCCTCAACCGCGACTCCGACCCCACCACCACGGAGGCCCCGGAAATCAGGGACGGCGAATCCCTGGTAGATGTCGTCAGCCAGCCGACCCCGCCCTATGTGCCGATTAATTTCCAGATGGGCGAGGGATACCGCGCCGGCTGGCCCGCCATCGCCATGACCCACCACGCCGCCAGCAAGTTCTGCGAGTGGCTCACCGCCCAGACCGGCCACTACTACCGCCTCCCCACCGAGGCCGAGTGGGAGTACGCCTGCCGCGCCGGCACCACCACCGCCTACAGTTTCGGCGACGAACCGGCCAAGCTCGGCGAGTTCGCCTGGTCCATGGACAATGCCGAATACACCTACCAGAAGGTCGGCGCCAAAAAACCCAATCCCTGGGGCCTCTACGACATGCACGGCAACGTCGCCGAGTGGTGCCTGGACGCCTACCTGCCCGATGCCTACTCCAAATGGCAGCCCGGCGCCAAGGACCCCTGGCACCCCGCGGTCAACCGCTACCCCCACGTCGTTCGCGGCGGCTCGTTCTTCGACGGCGGCCCGGAAACCCTCCGCTCCGCCGCCCGCATCGCCTCCGATCCCGCCTGGAAAGCCATCGACCCCCAGAGCCCGAAATCGCTCTGGTACCTCACCAGCGCCCCGTGGGTCGGCTTTCGCGTCGTCCGCCCGCTGACCGTGCCGGAGGTGAAGGAAATGCACCTGCGCTGGAACACCGGCCCCGGCCCGAAGGAGTGACCGAGTGATCTTGCCTGCGCGGAAAATCGGCCCAGCATCTCCGCCCATGCCGACGTCGCTCGTCCTCGCCCTGGCACTCGTGCTTCCGCTTCCCCTCATCGCCGCGGTCCCGCGGCCCTTCGCGCCGGTGAAGGACAATGTCGCGCTGAAAGCCGCCGCGCTC
>JAQGPE010000674.1 GCA_028293225.1 Akkermansiaceae bacterium
GGCGAGTGATTCAGTCTGCGCGCCCGCTCCGGCCCATTCCTTGACCTCACGAATGCCGTCCGCCGGGTGGTGGTACGCGATCGCCCGGTCCGCCGCGACCGCCAGTACCGCCACCGCGCCTGACTCCGACCAGTCCCCAGGCAGCGCATGAAGAAAAGTCGCAAGCGGCCACGCGCCCACCACATCGATCCCGCGCTGTTGCAGGGCGCCGACCAACGCGAACAATCCCGGCACCTGTTCATGGTGCAGGATCGTCGAATGCTCCTCCCCGATCGACAGGACCGGTTCATAGCCCCACGCGATGTCAGGGTTCTCCAGCGTCGCATGCTCCACCTCGAGTACCCGCTGCAACGTGGCGCGGTTCCCGTCCGGGCAAGCGACCGCGATACTCACCAGTGAGCTAGGCTGGTAAACGAGCCGGACCGCGATCCGCTGTCCTTCCACGATCAGATGCGCCGCAAGAATCTCCACGGCATGCGTCAGGTTCTGGAACGCCAAGGGCTCGCTCCTGCCGGCGACCCACCAGCGGTCGCCCCACAGCAGCACCGTCAGTTCAAAGGTCGGCGATGTAGACATAAACGTCGGTCACGCCGTTAAGGGGAGCCGCATACGCGACGATGCCGGTATCGCACGCCGCGCCGGAAACGGGCGCCAGCTGCGGGGCGTTCAGCGCCGTCGCGAGTTCGAACGCATCCCGCGCCGGGCAGTTCGGGATAACGAGATAGGCGACCACCAGATTGGTGGCCAGGTTGGTCGTGGGATCCTGGAGCCGGAAGTTGGCGCCTTGCGCCAAAGAGGGCAGGAGCGCCGGGTTCGACGTCCGCGCCTCCATCCGCGTCACACCCGACCAGTCCCGCAGCGGTGCGGCATCCGGGGTCATCGCGAACGCCCGCGCCGCCTGGTTCCAGACGATTTCATTTCCTGAGCCGGTCGAAGCAAACAGCTGGCTGCCCATGCGCAGTGAAATCGGCCGATCGATCTTGCCCAAGGTGAGCAGGATGGCGTCCAGCCGGGCTGCGTTGCCTTTAGCCGGATCCGTCGCGCCGCTGAGCGCGGCGCCGGTGCAGGGGATGCCCGTCCCCTCCGTCCGTGGAATGCTGCCGCTGCCGCCCGGCATCGTGATGAATTCCGTGATCGCCGTCTTGAGCGTCTTCACGGTTTCCCGCACCTCCTGCACCCGCGCGTTGCGCAGCGCGTCAAAACCCTTGGGCAGGAGGAGGCCGGCCAGCACCGCGATGATCGCGAGCGCCAGCACGAGTTCGAGGAGCGAGTAACCCCGCTGATAATCGTGTTTGGTAGTCTTCATGGTATTTTTGGTTGTGGGCCCGTGCCCGATTAAAATCAGAGCACGCGCATCACCTGTTCGATGGTCGTGAGCCCCGCGGCCGCTTGCGCGACCCCGTGGCGCCAAAGGGTGGGGGCGCCCTCACGTTCCCGCGCAGCCGCCAGCTCGGTGAGCGGCGCATCCGCCTCGATCAGGGCCGCCAATTTCCCGGTCGGGATCACTTCATGGATCGCGAGCCGGCCCCGGTAGCCCGTGCCGTGACATTTGCTGCACCCGCCGGCCCGGCAGAATCCTCCCCCCGTGATGCCATGCTGCGCGCATAGCCGTTCGGTCTCTGGATGAGGCCCCTTGCAATCCGGGCACAGCCGCCGCACCAGCCGTTGCGCCGCGACCAACCGCAACGAAGCCGCCAGCAGAAAGCTCTCCACGCCGAGATCCCGCAGCCGCGGAATCGCTGCCAAGGCATCGTTCGTATGCAGCGTCGAAAGCACCAGATGCCCCGTGAGCGCCGCGCGGATCGCCAGCTGGGCCGTCTCCGCATCCCGCGTTTCCCCGACAAGGATAACATCCGGATTCTGCCGCAGCAGCGCCCGCAAGCTGGACGCGAACGTCAGGCCGATCTTCTCCCGGATTTCCGTCTGCCGGATCCCGGGGAATTCATACTCCACGGGATCCTCGAGCGTATGAATTACCCGCCGCCGGTGTTCCAATTGGTGCAGCGCCGAATGCAGCGTCGTGGTCTTCCCGGACCCGGTTGGCCCGGTAATGAAGATAAGCCCTGCCGGGCCCGTCAGCGCCGCGCGCATGGCTTCCGCCTGGGCCGCCGTCATGCCCATCTCCTCCAGCGTTTGGCCCGGCATCGTCTGATCGAGCAACCGCACGACCAAGCTCTCCCCATACACGGAGGGAATCGTGGACAACCGCAGGTTATACCGGCGTCCGCCCTCCCGCATTACCATGCGGCCGTCCTGGGGCAACCGCTTCTCCGTGATATCCATCCCGCCAAGGATCTTCCCCCGCGCCAGCAGCGGATCCCGCTCCGCCACCGGCAGCTTCCGGTGGTCGTGCATTTCCCCGTCCAGGCGGAAGCGCACCTCGAGTCCGTCCTCCTTCGGCTCGCAATGCACATCCGAGGCGCCCTCCTGCACCGCCGCACGCAGGATGGCTTCGAAGGTCCGGCTCGCGTCCGCTCCGGCGCTGACTTTCACGGATTCCTTCATCAGCGCACGAGCTTCGGGGTCAGGAAAATCACCAGTTCCGTCCGGTTCTTGAGCGTCGCCTTGGTCTGGAACGCCTTGCCCGCCACCGGCAGCGACGACAGCACCGGCACCCCCCGCACATTCGTCCCGGACTCCTCCGAAATCAGGCCGCCGATCACCGCCGTCTCGCCATCCCGCAACCGCACGATGGTCGACGCCTGCTTCACCTCCGTCAGCGGCGCCGTCTGCTTCCCATCCGGCGAACTCACAATCGCCTGCAATCGGGTGATCGCCGGCAGCACGTCCAGCGTGATGCGTCCGTCGCCATCGATCTGCGGGGTCACCGCCAGAATCGTGCCGATCGTAATCGTACTGACCGCATACTGCTCCTGC
>JAQGPE010000678.1 GCA_028293225.1 Akkermansiaceae bacterium
TCCTTTTCGTCGCTGCCGTGGGGGCAGGTGCAGGCGTATTCGGCGTTGGCGCAGGTCGGGCACTTGGAGAGGTTCAGGTTGAACTTCTCGTTGACGGCCTTGGCACCGGCCTTTTCGCGGATCTGGACGACGGTGGGCTGGTCGTTGCCTTCGGGGATCGCCTTGTCGGAGACCAGGACGTCGCCTTGCTTGACGAAGGCGAGCTTGGTGGGGGCGGCGCGGTCGCCGAGGATGACGGTGACTTCCTGGGCGGCAGGGGCGATGACCTTGTTGTCTGCATCGAGGAAGCGGATCTCGACCTTCCTGTCCTTGTTGACGAAGAACTCGGCGTGGGGTTCGACGGCGGTGATCAGCTTGCCGCCGGTCGGGCCGGCCTTGGCGGTTTCGTGCTTGTGGTCGTCGGCGGCGTGGGCGGTGAAGGCCAGGCCAAGAACGAGGGACATCGTAGCAATCAGTGCTTTCATGGTAGTGTTGGTGTTGACGTTGGTTGAATCAATTAATGTGAGGCAGGGGATTCACGCTCGATGGACTTGGCGGCGGCCTTGCGACCGAACGTGTAGAAGACGGTGGGGGTGACGCCGAGGCCCAGCAGAGTGCTGGTGATCAGGCCGCCGACGATGACGACCGCCACGGGGTGGAGGATTTCCTTGCCCGGCTGGTCGGCGGCGAGGACCAGCGGGATGAGGCCGATGCCGGCGGCGAGGGCGGTCATGAGCACGGGAACGAGGCGCTCCTTGGTGCCGCGGATGACCATGGCGCGGGTGAATTTCTCGCCCTCGTGCTGCATGAGATGCAGGTAGTGGGAGATCAGCATGATGCTGTTGCGCGCGGCGACGCCGGCCACGGCGATGAAGCCGACCAGGGTGGCGATGCTGATGTTGTTCAGCTTCCAGTAGGTCAGGGCGAGACCGCCGACCAGGGCCAGCGGGATATCGAGCAGGACCTGGGCGGCGAAGAACGGGGTACGGAAGTAGCCGTAGAGCAGGAAGGCGATGACGACGAAGACCACGCCGGAGAGGATGGCGATGCGCTGCGAGGCGTCCCTCTGGGCTTCGAACTCGCCCTCGTAGCTGATGAAGTAGCCCTCCGGCAGCTTGACCTTTTCCGCGACCTTCTGCTGGAGCACGCCGACCACCGCGCCGACGTCGCGGACGGTGGGCTTGATGGCCACGGCGAAGCGGCGCTGGCCGTTTTCGCGGTTGATCACGTTGGGGCCCTTGGCCTCGCGGACATCGGCGACCAGGGAGGTCATGATGCGCTGGCCTTCGCCATTTTCGATGGGCAGAGCGGCGATCTTCTCCGGTGAATCCCGTAGTTCCTGCGGCAGGCGGGCGACGAGGTTGATCGAGCGCTGGCCATCGTGGAGTTCGGCGATCGTTTTCCCGCCGATGAGATCGGAGAGCTGCTCATTCAGCGAGCCGGTCGCGACGCCGTAGGCCTTGGCACGGGCGCGGTCGACCTCGATGCGGAGCTGGGGGATGGAGGCCTGCTGGTCGAGCTTGGCGTCCTCGAAACCGGGGATGCTTTTCGCCACGGTCTGGACCTCGGTGCCGAGTTGGCGGAGCTTGTCGAGGTCGGGGCCGAAGATCTTCACGGCGACCGGCGCGGAGACACCGCTGAGCATGTGGCCGATGCGGTCGGCGAGCGGGCCGGTGAGCACACTGAAGGTGCCGGGGACGGTGCGGACCTTGGCGCGGAGATCGGCGAAGATCTCGGCGCGGGAGCGGCCGCCTTCCTTGCCGTCATCGACCTTGAAGTCGACATCGAACTCGGCGGTGGAGACCGGGACCACGTGGTCGCCGCGTTCGGCACGGCCGAGACGGCGTCCGACCTGGCGGACCTCCGGGACCGAGCGGATCTGTTCCTCCACGGCATCGCAGATGCGGTTCATTTCCTCCAGCGAGGTGCCGGGGGCGGAGGTGGTGGAAATGAGGGCGGTCTCCTCCTTGAAGGCGGGCAGGAAGTCCTTGCCCATCTTCGGGTAGAGCATGAAGGCGGCGACCACCATCATCGCGACGGCCGCGAGCAGCAGGAAGGGCTGGCTGAGGCCGAAGCGGAGCAGCGTATTTTCCAGCACCCACTTCATGCCGCGGGTGACCCAGCCGTCCTTGTGGACCTTGCCGGCCTTCGGATTGAGCAGGAAGGAGCAGAGGACCGGGATGGCGGCGAGGGAGACCACGAAGGAGGCGACCATCGAGATGATGGTCGCGATCGCGATGGGGGCGAAGAGCTTGCCCTCGACGCCGCTGAGGCCGAGCAGGGGCAGGAAGACCAGGATGATCAGCAGGGTCGCGTAGAGGATCGAGTTCCGGACCTCGCCGGAGGCCCGGGCGATGACGGCGAGCTTCGGGTGAGGATGGGGCAGCGAGGCGTTTTCCTGGAGGCGGCGGTAGACGTTTTCCACGTCGACGATGGCGTCGTCCACGACCATGCCGATGGCGACGGCGAGGCCGCCGAGGGTCATGCTGTTCACGCTGATGCCGAGCCATTTGAAGGTCAGCAGGGTGATGGCGAACGACAGGGGCATCGCCATCAGCGTGATGAAGGTGGTGCGGAAGTTCAGCAGGAAGATGAAGATCACCAGGGTGACCATGATGGCACCGTCGCGGATGGCTTCCTTCAGGTTGTCGATGGCGTGGTCGATGAAGTCCTTCTGCTGGAAGAGCAGGACGGTCTCGATGCCGGGGGGCAGGGTGGCCTTGAGTCCATCGAGCGCGGTCTTCACTTCCTCGGTGAGCTTGGAGGTATCGAAGCCCGGGGACTTGGTGATCGACATGATCACGCCGCGGCTGCCGTTGAGGCTGGCGTCGCCGCGCATCGGCTCGATGCCCCATTCCACCCGGGCGACGTCGCCGATGGAAATCGGGCGGTCATTGACGCGTTTGATCACGGAGCCGGCGATGTCGGTGAGGTCCACGGTCATGCCGAGATTTCTCACCATGATCTCGGTTGAGCCGGTATTGATGAATCCGCCCGTGGTGGTGCTGGCCGCGTGCTCAGCGGCTTTCTCGAGCTCCTCGAAGGAGACGCCATTGGCCTGCATGCGGTAGAGGTCCGGCTGGACTTCGATCTGCTTGACTCCGCCGCCCATGTTGAGGATTTCGGCGATGCCGGGGATGCTCTGGAGGCGGCGGCGGATGGTCCAGTCGGCGAGCGTGCGGACGTCGGCCGGCGGGATCTTGCCATCGGTGGAGCGGATGCCGACGAGGAGGATTTCCCCCATCAGCGAGGCGACCGGCGTCATGAACGGCTGGGCATCGGGAGGCAGTTGCTCGCGGGCGCCCTGGAGGCGTTCCTGGACCAGCGTGCGGGCCTTGTAGATGTCGGTGCCCCAGGCGAACTCGGCGAAGACGAGGGACAGGGCGACGTCGGAATTCGAGCGCAGGCGGGTCAGGCCGCCGACGCCCATGAGGGCGCTTTCGATCGGCTGGGTGACGCGGGTTTCGACCTCCTCAGGGGCGAGGCCGGAGGATTCCGTGAGAATCACCACGGTCGGCTTGGTGAGGTCGGGCAGGACCTCGACGGGGAGTTCCCGGGCGGTCTGGAAGCCGAGGACCAGGATCAGGATCGAGATCCCGACGATGATGCCGCGGTTGCCCAGGGACCACTTGATGAGCTTGGTCAACATGGGTCAGACGAGTTCCGGGTTGGATGATGACGACTCCTCGTCCGAGGCGGGGGCCTTGCGGCCTTTCACGACGGCGACGATGAGCAGGAGGCCGAGGACGCCGCTGGTGATTTTCCAGAACGGGCTTTCGGCTGAGGCGCCTTCCGCGCCGTGTTCGTGGTGGTCGCCGCCGGCTCCTTTGGCGGCCTTTTGGGCGGCGGAGAGTTCGGAGCCGTCTTCGTTGTGCTCGTGGCCGTGGGCGGCATCGAGCGCGGCTTTGAGCGAAACGGAGCCGCCGCCGGCGAAGGCGAGCGAATAGGCGCCGCGGGTGACCACTTCGTCGCCGGGGAGGAGGCCGTTGAGGATTTCCACGAACTGGTCGTTCATTTCACCGATCTCGACCTTGGTCTTGATGTAGGCGAACTTGAGGCCGAAGTCCTTCACGTAGACGAAGCGGTTCGACGGCTCCCCCTGGAGAGCGGCGCGCGGGACGCTCATCACGTTGTCGCGTTTCGACAGGACGATGGAGAATTCGGCGCGGACGCCGGGGCGGAGTTTCGAGTCCGGGTTGGTGACGCGAAATACGGCATCGATCGTACCACTTTCCCGGTCGGCCTCGGTGCCGAAGCGGAGGAGTTCACCGTCCATCGCCTGGCCGGGCAGGGTGGCGACGCTGATGTGGGCGATGGCGCCGGGCTGCATGCGGCCGGCCTGGTTTTCCGGGACGCGGGCGATGGCGTGAACCTCGCTGAGGTCGGTGATTTCCATGATCGCGGTCGAAGGCTCCACGGGATCGCCGAGGGCGGTCGGGCTCTTGGTCACGAGGCCGCTGATGGGGGACTCGATGCTGATGACCGGAGGCGGATTGCCGGGCTGGCGGCTCTCGACCTTCAGGATCTCGGCGCCGGCCTGGACGGTGTCGCCGAGGGTGAAATTCAGAGCGGTGACGCGGCCGGAAATGCGGCTGCTGACGCCGGCGCGCTTGGCGGGGATAGCCTCGATGCGGCCGAGCGAGAAGACCGTTTCCTCGAAGGTGCTTTCCTCGGCTTCGACGGTTTCGATGCGGAGGTTCTTTGCGCCGATTTCGTCGAGGACGACGGTGTTGGCGGCGCGGGCGTGGTCGACCTCCGCGGGGGAGGGAAGGGGTGTGGTAGCGAGTGTGGCTGCAATGAGGGCAATGCGGGGAAATTTCATGGGACCGGGTGGGTCAAGGGGTTCCGAGGGAGGACTGGTAGCGGACGCGCGCGAGGTTGTAGTCGCGCAGGGCATCGAGCCGGGCGGCTGCGAGCTGGAGGCGCTTTTCGCGGGAGCGGAGGACCGACTGGATCTCGCCCTGGCCGCTCTTGTAGGCGGTTTCGGCGAGGGATGACTGCTCGTCCGCGAGGGGCAGCAGGGTGTCGCGGATCTCGGCCGTGAGCTGGGCCCACTGTTCCATTTCGGAGCGGGCGGCTTCGGCTTCGAGGCGGATGTTGCGGGCCAGGGCGAGGGCTTCCTTTTCCTTGCGCTCCTGCTTGGCCTGGGCCTCCTCGATCGCGCCTTCGTTCTGGTTCCAGAGCGGGAGGGGGATCTTGAAG
>JAQGPE010000177.1 GCA_028293225.1 Akkermansiaceae bacterium
GGAGAAATCGGTGTCCACTTTCAGTGAGGCATAGTGCTCCGCACGCATGAAGCGCTGCTCCACGGCATGCTCCAGGAAAGCGAGCAGCGGCGTGTAGAAGTCCGCCACATTCAGCAGGCCGCACGGCTTGGCATGCAGGCCGAGCTGGGTCCAGGTGAAGGCTTCGAAGATCTCCTCGAAGGTGCCGATCCCGCCGGGCAGCGCGACGAAGCCATCGGCCAGTTCGCTCATCCGCATCTTGCGCTCGTGCATCGAGCCAACCGCGTGGAGTTCGGTCAGGCCGGGGTGGGCGATTTCCTTTTCGACCAAGTGGCCCGGCATCACGCCGATGACTTTTCCTCCCGCAGAGAGCGCCGCGTCCGCCACGGTTCCCATCAGTCCGGCACTTGCGCCGCCATAGACCAGGGTGATGCCGCGCTCGGCCAGGATCCGGCCTGCCGCCTCCGCCGCCCGGCTGTATTCCGGCAGCAGTCCCGGACTGGCGCCACAGTAGATGCAGAGGGCGGTGAGTTTCATGGGTGGAAAAGAGTGCGTGGAAGCTCTGTGGATTTCAAGCAGGGCAAGGGATTTCAAGGCGCTGGGAAATTTTGCGGAGAATTTCGGTTTACAGTGTGTAAGCGCTCACTTACATCCCCCATGTAAGCACTCGCTAACATGCCGCCCGACGACGAATCCAGCAGCGCCCCTCCGCAAGGCGCCCGCGAAAAACTTCTCTCCAAGGTGGCGCGGTGTTTCATGTGCGAGGCGACGCCGGTGGGTGCTCGCGAGAAACTACTGGAGGCCGCCATGCGCGTTTTCGCCCGCGACGGGCTGCATAAGGCTTCGACCCGTGCTATCGCCAAGGAGGCTGGGGTCAGCGAGGTCACGCTCTTCCGTCACTTTAAGAATAAGGACGGCCTGCTCGCCGCGGTGATCGGCCATGCCATTCACTCCCATGTCGGCGATGCGCTGGATGAAGCGAATTGGAAAGGCGATCTGAAGGAGAACCTGCTCCTGTTCGCCCGGACCCTCTACTCGAACATGGTGCGGGACGAAGACTTCATCCGCACCATGATCGGCGAGGCCAAGCGCCACCCGGAGTATGCCGACCGGGTGATCGCCGATGTGGTCAAGCCGATGCGCGACGGCTTCATCGCGAATCTCGAAGTGGCCCGCGGCGCCGGCAAGGTGCGCGAGGGCATCGACCTCGGCATGGCCGCCGATGTCTTCACGGCCATGTTGCTCGGCGGCATGCTGAAAAATCACCCCGCCGGGGATGGCTTCAACAGCCAGTCCTGCGGCTGGGGCTATTCCCCGGAGAAGTTCGTCGCCATGTGCGTGGACATTTTCGTCAACGGCCTGGCTCCCCCGCCGGCGCCGCAACCCTGACAGAGTTCTTCTGTCTCCATCCAGTTGAGCCCTGCACGGCTCTCCTGTTCATCCCCTGTCTCATTCCGTTCCGGTTTCCCCTTATGAAATCTCTGGCTCCCTATGCCCTTATCCTGCCTCTGGCGATGCTGAGCAGCTCCTGCTCGCGCCATGCCGATCCCGGTGCTGAAGCGGCACCGGCTGCCTCAGAAGCCGCACCCGTCAAGGTGGCCACGCAGTCTGCGCAAAGCCGTCCCATGCCCCGCTACCTGCGGATCACCGGCGAACTGAAAGGGTCGCAGCAAGCCAATGTCGCGGCCGATGCCTCCGGCAAGGTGGTGGAAGCGCCGATCGAGCGCGGTACCCACGTGAAGAAGGGCGATGTGCTGTTCCGCCTCGACGACCGCAGCGCGGCACTGTCCCTGGCCGAGGCCGAAGCCACTCTGGTTTCCGCTCAGCTGAAGCTGGATCTGCAGCGCACGGAGCTGGCCCGCAACGAGCCGCTGGCCCGCACCAAGGCGATTTCCGACACCGACTTCCAACACTTCAAAATCGATTTCGCCTCGGCTGAAGCGAGCCTGGATGCTTCGAAGGCGCGCCGCGACATGGCGGAAAAAACGCTGAAGGATGCGACCATCCTGAGCCCCTTCGACGGCACGGTCGGCGAGCGCCTGGTGGAGCTCGGCGAGTACGTCAGCGCGAACTCGCAGGTCGCCAGCCTGGTGGCCACCGACAAGCTGAGGCTGGTCGTGAACGTGCCGGAAACTTCCATCGGCCAGATTCGTGAGGACCAGACAGTCACCTTCACCGTGCCCGCCTACCCGGCCGGCGTCTTCAGCGGGAAGATCAAGTTCATCGGCGCTTCAGTGCGGAACTCGGCTCGCGACCTGATCATCGAGGCCGAGGTTCCCAACAAGGACGGCAAGCTGAAGCCGGGCATGTTCGCGGAAGGCCGCATCTCCCTGGGCGATGAGGAAAGCGTCACCGTGCCTGCTTCCTCCGTGCTTTCGGAAGGCCCTACCCGCCGCGTCTACGTGCTGATCAAGGATCGCCTGGAGGAGCGCCTGGTCGAGGCCGGCGAAACGAAGGACGACCTGATCGAAATCCGCCGCGGCGTGTCCGCAGGGGATGCCGTGGTCGTCACTCCCGGCCCCGGCGCCGCCGACGGCATCCGCGCCGAGGTTTCGGCCCGGTCTTAATTCATTTTCCCATTTCCAGCTCCTAACTTTTCACCCGCATGCAATGGCTCGCTGCTATCTCCGTCCGGCGCCCGGTCTTCGCGT
>JAQGPE010000191.1 GCA_028293225.1 Akkermansiaceae bacterium
AAAGTGCGCTCCCCGGCGCGGAAGTCGGGGACGTGCAGGCCGATGTCGGCGTTGAGGATTCCGACCAGCGTGACATTCGGGAAATGCAGGCCTTTCGCGATCATCTGCGTGCCGACCAGAATATCGATCTTGCGCGCCTGGAAAGCGTTCAGCGTGTCGCGCAGCGCGTTCTTTTTGCGCATGGCGTCAGCGTCGATGCGGGCGATTTTCGCGGTCGGGAACACCTTGGCGATCACGTCCTCGACCTTCTGCGTGCCGAAGCCCTGCAGGGCGATCGCGGCGTCGCGGCACTCCGGACACTTCTTCGGCGCCACCGCCTGGTGGCCGCAAATGTGGCACATCAGCCGGTCGTCGGTGCGGTGATAAGTCAGGGCGACCGAGCAGTGCGGGCAGGTGCAGACATGCCCGCAGGACGGGCACTGCAGGGAGCGGGCGAAGCCGCGGCGGTTCAGAAACAGGATGACCTGCTCCTGGTTGGCCAGCTTGCGATCGACCGCGGCGCGCAGGCGTTCGGAAAGGATCGCGGAACCGCCCTTCTGCTTGCGCGACTCCAGCTTCATGTCGACCACCCGGATCAGTGGCAGCGAGTGGGCGTCGGCGCGCTTGGTCAGGCGCAGCAGCCGGTACTTGCCATCCAGCGCGTTCTGATACGACTCCAGCGAGGGCGTCGCGGAGCCGAGCACCACGGCGCAATTCTCCAGGTGACCGCGCAGCACCGCGACGTCGCGACCCTGGTAGCGGGGGATCTGATCCTGCTTGTAGGAGTTCTCGTGCTCCTCATCGACCAGGATCAGCCCGAGGTCCGGCAGCGGCGCGAAGACCGCGGAGCGCGCGCCAATCACGATGCGTGCCGTCCCTTTGCGGATGCGGTGCCACTCGTCGAAGCGTTCGCCCTGGGAGAGATTGGAATGCAGCACCGCGACGTGGTCCTTCAGATCGGCGAAGCGGGCGCGGAAACGGCGCACGGTCTGCGGGGTCAGGGAAATCTCCGGCACCAGCACCAGCACGGTCTTGCCGCGCTCGATCATCTGCCGTGCGGCCTGCAGGTAGACCTCGGTCTTTCCCGAGCCGGTCACGCCCAGCAGCAGCAGCGGGCGCAGGTCCGGCGACATCACCGCCTCCAGCGCGGCGGCCTGTTCATCGGTCAGGACCAGGGGGGTGTCGGGCACGACTTCCTCCACGCCGTCGGCCTCGGGGTCGCGGCGGACCTCCTCGTCGACCAGGGTCACCAACTCCTGGCGCACCAATGCCTTCACCGGTCCGGCAGCGCCCTCGCCCAGGTCGCCGAGCGCCATGCGGCCCTCCGGAGCGAATTGCAGGAGATTCAGGATCATCGCCTGCTTGGGAGCGCGCTTGGTGAGCTTTGCCAGCTCCTCCTCAGAGGGCTGCTTCACCAGTTGCGCGGCCTTGCGGGTCTTGGCGGAGTGCTCCTCGGTCCGGACCGCTTCCGGCAGCAGGGCGCGGATCACGCTTTCGATACTACATCCGTAGTAGCTGGCGATCCAACGCCCCGCCTCCAGCAGCTTGGGAGTGATCAGAGGCTCCGGATCGCTCAGCGAATGCAGCGCCCGCAGGGCGAAGCCCATTTCCTCGGAATCCACCACGTCCAGCACCGTGCCCTGCGAGACGCGGTTGCGCAGCGGGACCTTCACCCGGCAGCCGGCCACGACCGGCAGGCCATCCGGGATGGCGTAGTCGAAGACCAGCTCCGAGGGGCCGTCGATCAGCACGCGGGCCGCTTTGGTCTGAAACTCGGGGAGCATCCGGTGGAAACGATGAGGGCGGAACGGAACGCCCGCGGGCGGGAAGCCAACTTCTCCCGGCGGAGGCCCGATGTCCACTTCTCAGGGGATCACGATTTCCCGGACCTGCTGGCGGAGGCCGGCGGGGAAGTTCGGCTTGAAGTGGATCCGCTTGTCGCGGGTGATCCAGAAAGCGGTGATGGCCGGGCAGGCCTGGCCCTGGAAAACCTTGCGCAGTTCATTCAGCCGCGAATGGGCCGGGTGGCCTTTCACCACGCGGATGCGGCCGGCGCGGACCTCGAACCACTCGGTGGCGACTCGCTGCAGGGCTTCGGACATGGCGGGATTCTAGCGGTTGGCCAGCACGTTGCGAAACCTTTGACGCACCTCCTCCGGAACCCCCAGGGAAAATCCCCAGTGACCGCGGCCATTCTTGAACAGGCACCCGCCGGTCAGCCCGCTGAGGTCGGCCACCTCCTGGACGCTCCTTAGCAGCGAAGCCGGCGCCTTGCCTTTCACCAGGCGGACGCTCCCCCGGCTGATGACCAGCACGAGGGGATTCGCGAGATGGATGACCCAGAGCATTTCCGGCCTCCTGTCTTTCTCAGAAGTGACGCATCACCTTCGTCACCGCGTCCCCGGCGGTCATGCCGTGGAGCTTGAAAAGGATCTCCGGCTTGCCGTGTTCGACGAACTCGTCCGGCCAGCCGATGCGCTCGACCGGCGTCTTGATGCCGGCGTCGTTGAGGAGCTCGATCACCCCGCAGCCGAAGCCGTTGTGCAGGACGTGGTCCTCGAAGGTGCAGACCACCTTGGCCTGCTTCGCGAGACGCTCGAAAACGGCCTCGTCGAGCGGCTTGATGAAGCGTGGATTGACCAGGGAAACGGACAGGCCCTTCGCTTCGAGCAGCGCCTTGGTCGCCTCCGCCATCTGATACATGGTGCCGAGGCCGACCAGCAGGACATCCGTGCCTTCGCTGGCGACGACCGCCTTGCCGAGCTCGATCGGTGCGACCGGAGCATCCAGAGGGGTGCCATTGATCGGACCGCGCGGATAGCGGATGGCGGACGGACCGGCTTCGTAACCGGCCATCCACTTCAGCATGGCCACAAACTCCGCCTCGCTGGCGGGCTGCATGTGGACGATGCCCGGAATGGGACGCAGGTAGCCGATGTCGAACAGGCCGTGGTGGGTCGGACCGTCGTCGCCGGAAAGGCCGCCGCGGTCCATGCACAGGCGCACGGGCAGGTGCTGCAGCGCCATGTCATGAATGATCATGTCGTAGGCGCGCTGCATGAAGGTCGAGTAAATCGCCAGGAACGGCTTGTAGCCCTTGGTGGCCATGCCGCAGGCGAACAGCGCGGCGTGTTCCTCCGCGATGCCGACGTCGAAATAACGCTCGGCCAGTTCCTTTTTGAAGATTTCCAGTTTGGTGCCGCCCGGCATGGCCGCGGTGATGGCGACGATCTTGGCGTCCTCCTTGGCCATGTCGGTCACGGTGCGGCCGAAGATGTCCGAGCAGGTCGGCGTGGCGGAGCTGTCGACCGAGCCGTCCTCGATCTTGTAGGCGCCCAGGCCGTGGAACTTGCCCGGATTGTCCAGGGCAGGCTGATAGCCGCGGCCTTTTTCGGTGATGATGTGCAGCACCACCGGTTCGTTTAGGGTCTTGAGGTGCTCGAAGGTTTTGACCAGCAGCGGCAGGTCGTGACCGTCGATCGGCCCATAGTAGCGCAGGCCGAACTTTTCGAACAGGACGTTCGGGAACAGCAGGTTCTTCGCGCCTTCCTCCACCTTGTGGGCGAAGTTGCGCAGGGCCTTGCCGGCCACCTTTTCCACGAACTCGGCGGCCTTGTTGCGGACGCTGGCGTAGGTGGCGTGGGTCTGCAGGGCGTTGAAATAGCTGGCGATGGCGCCGACGTTCTTGTCGATCGACCACTCGTTGTCGTTCAGCACGACGATGAAGCGCTTGGTCGTCTGGGCGATGTTGTTCAGCGCTTCCAGCGTCGGTCCGCAGGTGAAGGCGGCATCCCCGGCCACAGCGACCACGTGACTGTCGTCCTTGGCCAGGTCGCGGGCGGCGGCCATCCCCAGGGCGGCGGACAGGGCGGTGCCGGCGTGGCCCGCGCCGTAGGCGTCGTGTTCGGACTCGCTGCGCAGCAGGAAGCCGTTGAGACCCTTGTAGGTGCGGATGGTGTGGATGTCCGGGGCCCGGCCGGTGAGCATCTTGTGCACATAGCCCTGGTGGGCCACGTCGAAGACGAACTGGTCCTGCGGGGTCGAGAAAACCTTGTGCAGCGCGATCGTCAGCTCCACCACGCCCAGGTTCGGGCCAAGGTGGCCGCCGGTGCGCGACAGGGAGGTGATCAGGGAGTGCCGGACTTCTTCCGCAAGCTTGAGCAAGTCGAACTCTTCGAGGGCTTTGACATCCTGCGGAGAACGAATCGTGGAAAGAATGGGACCAAGGGCGGGTGGCTCAGAAGAGGCGGATGTCATCGTCGTCGTCATCGGGGGCGTCCGGTGTCGCCGGGGCGTCATCAGCCATCTCATCCCCGTCGTCGAGGGAATCCGGCGCTTCGGCTGCATTTCCCGCGGCCTGGCGTTCGGAGATGGTCTGGAGCCGCTTGCGCGCGGAGGTGAGGACCGTCTCGCAGTGCGAGAGCAATTTCGAGCCCTTTTCGTAATTTGCCACCAGATCTTCCAGGGGCAGCTGGTCCTCCTCCATCGCGGCGACGATGGACTCGAGCTCCGCCAGCGCGGTCTCGAACGGCACAACCGGTGCGCCGGGGTCAGAAGTGGTCTTTTTGCGGGACATGCTCAATCGGTCGATCAGCGCTGTTTTTGGACGATCGGCACGCTGCTGTAGTAGATGGTGTCACCCAGCCCGTAGATCGGCAGGCGATACTTGTAGCGGGAGGCGATGCCCACCAGCTTCGGATCGTTCAGCTGCGGATCCGGGCCAAACAGGGCCACGGTGCCGCCGCGGTTGCCGCCCGGCGAGGTGCTGCTCAGAGCAAGGCCATTGTAGATCAGGGAATTGAATTCACCGTAAAGGCTGCGGACCGTGCCCGGAGTGCCGGAGTCATGCGAGGACGGGGAAATCAGGATGCCGGTGAAGGGGGTGCCATTCGCGGCGGCCTTCGCTTCCATCTGCT
>JAQGPE010000273.1 GCA_028293225.1 Akkermansiaceae bacterium
TACCGAAGCGCATGGTCCGGGAGAGCTCATCGATGGTGGCGCCGGACAGCGGGAGCACGGAAAGCCCGAGCTCGGTGGCGCGGTCCGCCGCATAGCTGCATTCACCGCCCGACGGCGACACGATGAGCAGGCGGTTGGATGCCGGCAGCGCAACCCTGGTGAGGAGCTCGGCAGTGTCCATGAGCGCGTCGATCGAATCGATCTCAAGGACCCCCAACTGGTGCATGACATTTCGGAAGACGGCATGGGAGCCGGCCATGGCACCGGTGTGGCTCAGCGAGCTCCGCTGGCCCGCGTCGGAGCGTCCCACCTTGAGCGCGAGAACGGGCTTCCCCGCACGGTGGGATTTGGCCACGGCAACCTTGAACGCGGCAATGTCACGCAGCTCCTCCACGAATAACGCGATCACCTTGGTCTGCGGGTCATCGGCCAAAGCATCCACAAGTTCGGCGACGTCGATATCGCACTCGTTGCCCACACTGATAAACCCGCGGAGGCCGATCCTGCGTCCCTGTGCCCTGTTGAAGAGGTTCACGGCCATCCCGCCGCTCTGGCTGATGATGCTGATGTTCCCAGCGGTGTAGGTGTCCGTAATGTTCGACGTCGGACAGCCAACAACGTTATCCGTCACGCTGACCGCGCCGATGCAGTTGGGGCCGATCACCCGGCTCCCTCTTGCCCGGGCGATCGCGGCAATCTCCTGCTGCTGGATACGTCCGGAGTCGCCGTCGTCGGCGAATCCCGCGGAACACACAGTGATGACCTTGACCCCGGCGTCGGCGCATTCGCGGACGGCATCCGCCACGAGGTCGGCGCGGACCAGCACATACGCGGCGTCGATGGGCTGGCCGATCTCGGCCACACTCGGATAGCACCGGTACCCCTCGAGCTCTTCATAGCGTGGGTTGACCGGAAAGATCCTGCCGGTGTAGCCCGTCCGGACCAGGTTCGCCAGTGATCGTCCGGAGTACCCGTAGCCGTTCCCCGAGGCGCCGATGATCGCAATGGAGCGAGGAGCCAGCAGCGCACCAAGATCCAGCGGCAGGTGCGCATCGGCAATATCGGTAACATCGGCGTCGGCCGGGAGGCCCGCCGCGCCTGCAAAGGTTTCTTCACTCAACGGCTTTTCCTATCGGGTTGGGAAGCATGGACGGGCGGGATGTTTGGAGCAGTTTGGCCAACGCGTAGGCCTGCCTGGTAGCGAAGACCAGCCGGCGCGGCGCGAATGCGTCGCCGAGCAGATGCACGTTGTCCCGGCTCCCGCGGAGAGTTTCGAAGAGGGCGCTCTCCGAAACGCCGCCGCAGGCCAGCACCACGGAATCGAAGCCGCCGAGGCTTTCCTCGACGCCGGAGTACACATTGCGTGTCGTCACGGTTTCGGCAGTGATGGCCGAGACTTCCTCCATGAACCGGAATTGGACCTTCTGCGTGCTGAGCCTGCCGAGGATACCGCCGACGATGTAGCGTCCGAGCAGCTGCGCCGGACCCGCCGTCGCGTAAATGACGGTCACCTGGTGGCCGCGTGAGCTCAGATGGTCGGCAAGCGCCAGCGGCGGCATATGGTCATCCTGGGCCACGATAATGACACGCTTGCCGACGACGACTTTGCCGTTGAGGACATCGCGGATTTCCAGCACGGACTCACTCTGTGCCCCCGCGATCGGCGGACGCCGCGCCGAAGCGCCGGTGGCGACGGCCACGAGGTCGGCCTCCTCTGCCAGGACGTCTTCGGCGGTACCCGCGTGGCCCAGACGGATCTTGACGCCAAGATTCTGGAGGCGGTTCTGCTGCCAGTCCAGATACTGCCCGAATCGTTCATGCTTCGGGGCGGCAACGGCGATCCGCAGCTGGCCGCCGAGTTGTTCCTGCGCCTCCCAGAGATCCACACTGTGGCCGCTCTCCGCTGCGAGTCCGGCCAGCTCCAGTCCGGCCGGACCGCCGCCGATGACCAGCAGACGCTTCGGGGCGGCCGAGCGGAACCATGGCCCCTCGACTTCCTTGCCGGCGTGGGGATTGACGGCGCAGCCGAAGGGCAGCCCGTCCACGTAGCGGCGGTTGATGCATTCATTGCCACCGACGCACGGACGGATCTCCTCCGTGCGCCCTTCCGCGGCCTTGATGAGAATCTCGGGATCGGCGATGTAGGCCCTGGCCATACCCACGACGTCGGCATTCCCCGAGGCAAGGATTCTTTCCGCGATTTCCGGAGAGTTGATCAGCCCGGTGTGCACCACCGGCAGGGAGACCGCGCGCCGGAGGTCGCCCGCCAAATCCGACCATTGCCCGGCCTCGAAGAAATGCGGCTGGATGTAGCTCGGGTTTCCCCAAGGCGTGCCGACGACCGCGTGGATGAAATCAATCAGTCTGGTGGACTCGAGGTACTGGGCAATTTCGATGCCGCCTGCGGCATCGTACCCGCCCGGGACCTCCTCCTTGAGGTTCAACCTGACGCCGACCGCCATCGAACTGCCCACGGCCTCGCGGATGGCGGTGAGGACCTCCACCACGAACCGTGCGCGGTTCTCCAGCGATCCGCCGTAGGCATCCTCGCGGACGTTCGTCAAGGGCGAAAGGAACCATTCCAGCATGTCGTCATGGTTGATATGCAGTTCGATGCCGTCGAGCCCCGCCAGCTGCGCCTGGCCGGCGGAGAACTTGTACTCCTGCACGAACCAGGCGATTTCCCTGATGGTGAGCACATGCGGCAGGACGTTGCTCACCGGGGAGCTTACGCGGGCCGAGGGAGCGTGCGGAAAGCCGCCGATCATGGTCATCTGGCACGTGACGACCGCGCCGGCGGCATGCAGGGTGTCCGTGACTTTCTGCACCCGGTCAACAAAGTAGGGGAGCCTGAAGTAGCCCTTGGTCTCGGCGCTGACGCCCGAGGGTTCAAAGCCGGGAATGAACTGGTTCTGGATGCGTCCGGTGACCCCGCCGAGCCACGCCACACCGGCCTTGGCCCGTGATTCCAAATAGGCTATCGCCCGTGCCGCTTCATTCTCATCCGTGCCCCAGAGATTGCCGATGGCGGAATTGTGGGGAGGCATCATGACCCTGTTGTGCAGCTTCATCGGACCTAGCTGGATCGGCGAAAACAGGTGCGGGAATCCAGTCTCCTGAGGAAATAGATGGTTATGATTCATATAGTTAACTTAGATCTGTGGGGAAGGTCAGTCAAGGGACCCCGCAAGGCCTCAAACCTAATTCATGCGCATAGACTCTTGACAGCTTGATCATTCCGACCAATGATGAGGGCCTGCCCACCCCTACGAAGTTTGGAGTTCCCATGTCGGCATCCGGTATCAGCGTCGAGGAATACAGGGGGGTTGTCCGCATCACGATTGAGCGGCCTGAACGACGCAATGCGTATGACCTCGAAATGGCGAACGCGATGATTGCGGGACTTCACGGGGCTTCCGGTGCGGAAGCAGTCGTGATTACCGGCAGCGGCGGGTCCTTCTGCGCCGGCGGCGCCCTTGGCCAGCTCAGCAATCCTGATCCAGGCCAGTTGCGTGAACTTTTCACGACGTCGCTGCGGCTCGTGGATGCCATCCGGGCCTGTCCTCGACCGGTTATTGCGGCCGTTGACGGCCCTGCTGCCGGTGGAGGCAATGAACTTGTTATTGCCTGTGATTTTGCTATCGCCACCGAGCGGTCGACTTTTGGCCAGACCGGCCCGAGGGTCGGATCCGCCCCGGTCCTTGGCGCGACTAATCTTGCGGCAGTTCAAATAGGTGAAAAGCGTGCGAAGGAGATGTCCTTCATGTGCCGGCGCTACACAGCCGAGCAGGCCTATTCGATGGGCCTCATCAATGAAGTGGTGGCGGACGGTGAACTGGACGCAGGCGTTGATCGATGGCTTGCAGAGATCCATGATTTGAGTCCGCGCTACCTGGAAATTTCCAAGGTGAGTTCAAATCTCTGGTGGAACGCCTCGAAGGACAATATGCAGGCGGGCCTCGAGTCCCTGATCCAGGCCATTGGCAGTGATGACATGCGGGAGGGTGCGCAGGCATTCATTGAAAAACGCAAGCCCAACTTCCGCGGCGCACCAGCCCAAACGGCCCGTGAGGGTGTGGCACAGGCC
>JAQGPE010000323.1 GCA_028293225.1 Akkermansiaceae bacterium
CACGCCAACCGCGAGGAGCGCATGCTGGCCCCGGACGCTTCCGTGCCGGATATCGTTTCCCGCAAGACCTACGTTCGTGACGCCGTCCGTCAGCTCGTGAGCCTCTACGACGAGGACATCGGCACCCTGTCCGGCACCGGCGGCCTTTTCCCGGTGGGTATCATGCAGTGCCTCGCCGCCGTATCCTCCAATCCCGACACGCCGCCCGAAACGGCCACCCAGGCGCTGAAGGCCGTCAAAAGCTTCAGTCCGATCATTCTCCACAGCGCCATGGTCGATCCGCTTGACGGCGGCATCTACACGGCCCGTGGCGGTTCGTGGGAGCTGCCCATGTCGAACCGCACCTGCTCCACCCAGGCCCGTGCCGTGCGTGCGCTGGTGTCCCTCCATGCGGCCACCGGCGACCCGCTTTCGCTCAGCACCGCGGTCGGCGCGGCGAAATTCGCCGAGCAGGAATACCTCACTCCCGACGGGCTGTTTTCCTTCCAGCGCCTCCCCGGACTGACGCCGATGACCGACTGGCTGTGGACCAAGGAACAACTGGACCAGGCCCGGTCCCCGGAGGAAGGCTCCTTGTGGAGAACGCTCTGCGGCATCACCAACCTGGGCAACATCCCCGGCGAAGCCGATCCGCAGCGAGTCTTCTTCCGCCTGAATTCCCTGGCGCTGAAAATGACCCCCGAGGCCGCCGCGAAAAAAGCCGGCATCGATCCGTCGAAAGCCACCGCCCTCCTCGAGTCCGGCCGCAAGAAGCTGATCAAGGCCCGCCTGGACCGGAATCCATCCCGTGGCGCCGATACCACGCCGTCCGCGGCGCCCAGCTTCCGCATGGTTTCCGCCTACGCGGCTCTCTACACCGCCACCGGCGACGAAACGTGGCGCGCCAAGGCGCTCGAACTGGCCTCCAAGTGCCGGGCCGCCTTCAATCAGGGAGCCCTGCTGGTCGAACAGAAATCCCCCGACGCGGAACCTGCCTGCACGGCCCGCGCCTTCACCTACGCTCTGGCGATCCAGGCCTGCCTGGACCTGGCTGAAGTCACCCTCGATGAAAGCTGGCGGGTCTGGGCGGGCGACCTTGCCACCACGGTCGGCGAACGTTTCATCGACGAAAAAGGCCACCTGGTGGAGGCCCCCGCCGACATCACGCCCATCAAGCTCCCCGTCGAGGACCGGGTGATGATTTTCGACGATTCCACCGCCGGGATCATGCGCATGAATCTGGCCCGCCTCCAGGCCCTGGGCCAGGAGCCACCTCCGGCCTTGGCGCCATGGCTGCTCACCCTTCCGGACTATCAGAGCCTGCCGATCGTCTACACCGATTCGATTCTCGCCGCGTCCTTCGGGCTTTCCCGCGTGATCGTCGATCTGCCACAGAATGCTTCTCCGGAATGGAAGCAGGTGGCGTCGCGCCTGCCGCTGGACCGGATTTCCCGCCGGATCGGGACGGGCAGCACGCCGAAACTTCGATTTGCCAATGGCTCTTCCAAGGATATTGCCTCTCCCGAGGTGCTCAAGGCACCGAACGGCATCAGCGTTACGGGCTCCTGAAATTCCCTTTCGCCATTTCACCATTCTCACCAAAAACCACCACCTCAACCGCCGGCACGGGATTTTCGGCTCGCCTGATCCAATCCGCGTTGTCTTGTTTCTGTCATGAAAACCCACCATTTACTCCAACTCCTGCTCCCAGCCCTGACGCTCGCATCCGTTTCCGCCGATACGATCGAGATGAAGGACGGCACGAAGTATGAAGGAACCGTCGTGAAGAAGGACGGCGACGACTACATCGTCGAGGTGCAGGTCACCAAATCGATCAAGGACGAGCGCCGCATCCCGAAGGCCAGCGTCGCCCGGATCGTTGCCGAGGATAAGAGCGAGACCGGCTTTGCCGAAGTCGCCGCGCTGGTTCCCGTCCCGGACCTTACCCCTGCCGCCGAATACGAAGCCCGTGTCGCGAAGGCCGAGGCCTTCCTCAAGGGCTACAAGGAGGCCAAGCACAAGGTCGAGTTGCAGAAGATCGTCGATACGCTCGGCAACGAGAGCAACGTCATAAGCGCCGGCGGGGTGAAATTCGGCGGCAAGCTTCTGACCGCCGACCAGCGCAAGCCAACGGCCTACACCCTGGATTCCCAGATCGCCTTCGCCAACGTCAAGCGCCTGGCGGCCTCCGGCAACACGGTGGGCGCCCTGCGGGCCTGGAGCAATTTCGAGAAGGACTTCCTGGGCAGCGAGGCCTACCGCGAAGGCGTTCCTTTCGCCATCAGCCTGATGCAGGGCCAACTGGCGGTCGTCACCGAGATGGCCAAGAACGCTGACTCGATGGTCAAGCAGCGCGAAGAAGGCCTGAAGGGCATGAGCGATCAGCAACGCTCCCGCAGCCGCGTCGCGATCGAGGAAGAGATGGATGATTACAAGAAGATCGCCGAGGCGGAAAAGGCAGCCCAGAACGGCAGCGGCGGCAGCAGCAAATGGCTGACGCTCAACCCCTACGTGAAAGGCCCGCTGGACGACACCAAGCGGACGCTGGCCTCTGAGATCCAGCGGCTCCAGGGCCTGAGCACGTCCAGCCTGCCGAAGGGCGACGACGCCTACACCCAGGCTTGGGAAGGCTTGCACAAGGAAGGCGCCACGAAACAGCAGATCACGGCCGCTCTTTCCGTCGCCCGCAACGCCTACCTTCCGAAGCCTTACATCGACCTGCTCGTCGAGTCCTCGCCGATTCCGATCGACAAGTGATCGACCCCACCGAACCCACGCATGCCCCGCACTGCCACCCGTCATCGCAAGACCGCTGAAACGAACATTGATCTGACGATCGATCTCGACGGCAGCGGCAATTCCCGCATTTCCACCGGAGTCGGTTTCTTTGACCACATGCTGACGCTGTTCTCGCGTCACGGCCTGTTCGATCTGAATCTGACCGCCGTCGGCGACCTGCATGTGGACTCCCACCACACGGTGGAGGACACGGGAATTGTGATCGGGGAAGCGATGAAGGAAGCGCTCGGCACCAAGGAAGGGATCCGCCGCTACGGCTGCTGCTACCTGCCCATGGACGAGACGCTGGCCCGCGTGGTGGTGGACCTGAGCAACCGCCCTCATCTGGAGTTCCGCGCCGATCCGGCCACCCCGTCGGCGCCGAATTTCCCCTTCTCGCTGGTCGAGGAGTTCTGCCGCGCCATCGCCTCCAACCTGCGAGCGAACATCCACGTCGAGCTGCTCTACGGCCGCGACGGGCACCATATTGCCGAAGCGATCTTCAAGGGCCTCGCGCGAGCGCTGAGGGATGCCTGTGAAAAGGATCCGCGGGTGACCGGGATTCCGAGCACCAAGGAAGCCCTCTGACGCCGCGGCCATGAAAACGGGTATCATCGATTACGGTGCCGGGAACCTGCGCAGCGTAGCGAACGCCGTGCAGGCACTTGGCATTGAGCCGGTCATCCTGCCCTCCGCAGAGGGCATGGCAGACCTCAGCCACCTGATCCTGCCTGGTGTGGGATCTTTTGGTGACTGCATGGGTGAACTCACCAAGCGCGGCCTGGTGGAACCGCTGCGCGCCTGGGTCGCCTCCGGAAAGCCGTATTTCGGCATCTGCCTGGGCTACCATGCCCTTTTTGAGGACAGCGAGGAAACCCCC
>JAQGPE010000324.1 GCA_028293225.1 Akkermansiaceae bacterium
TGCAGATCCAGATGTCGCCGCGGCGGGTGGCCACGGCGATTTTCTGCTCCGGCATGAAGGCGATGGCGCTGACCTCCATGGTCTCGCCGGGCGGCAGGGGGATTTCCTCGCGCAGGTAGAAGTCGGACTGCTGGGCGGCGGAAGCGGAAAGCGGAAGGGTCAGAAGACCGCAGAGAAAAAGGTGACGCGGGTTCATCGCCATTGGTAGGTGAGGGTGGCCGGCTGGCCGGAGGTCAGGTGCACGTAGGTGGAGGAGCCCTTGGTCAGGAGCGTGGCGTGGTCGGTTTTCAGGGTGAGCTGGTCGCCCAGTTGGACCGTACCCGCGGAGCCCTGGACGGCCAGGCTGTCGGTGAGAAGGACGTCGAGGGCCTCACCGCTGCCGCTCAGGTTGAGCGTGCGGACCAGTGAGCGGTCGCCGGGTTTCCAGGAGTCGAGCAGGAGGCGGGTGCCGAGCTGCACGGAGAAGGTCGGGTTGCCGGCCGGGTCCAGCTTGTAGCCGCGGAAGGTGGCGCCGTCCGGCAGCACGGCGGAGTTGGAAAGCTTCACCACGTGGTCGCCGGCGGGCGGCTCATTGCCCTGGCCGCGGTCGGTCCAGTGGCGGGAGGCGTCGATGAAATCGCCGGTCCAGATCAGCTCGGTGCCGAGGTGGTCGGCGGAGTAGGCCAGATTCACGCCGCTGGGAAAGCCGATGCCGATGGCGCGCGGCGAGACCCCGGCGATGAAATTGCGATACACCACGGCGCGGGTGGCGCTGGGGGCGATCAGCATTTTCTCCTTCGGCGGCGGGACCGGATTGTCGGAAAGATTCTGCCAGAAAGGGCTGCTGGCTTTCTTCCAGGCCAGCTGGATGCCCTGGTTGTCGGTGTATTCGTAGAACTCGACCCGCAGCTTGTGCACCCCCGCGGTCAGGTCGGCTTTGCCTTCCTTGGGGCGGCTGCCGTTCATCGGGCCCAGGCCGTGGATCTCGGCCAGCGATTTGCCATCGACGATCACCCGCGCGCCGTCATCGGCATCGAGGTGGAAGACATACGCGCCCGCTTCCGGCGCGGTCAGCTCGCCCTCCCAGACCAGGCCGAAGTAATCCTGCACGTCGGAGTGCTTCATGCTGACCAGGCCGCTCTGCTCCTCCTCCATGTTCTCCGGCTTCAGTTGATTGAAGTCGGGGAGGTCGGTCCATTTGCCGTGGTAGACGCGGGAGGTGAGATTGGCGATCGGTGGCGGCGGCTTCGGCAGCGGGTGCTCCTTCAGCAACTCCTCGGGCGTCCACTGGGCGGTGCGGGTCAGTCCGGCCCGGGTGGTCTTGACGAAATCCGCGGCGACCGGCGTCTCATGATTTCCCCACGAAGAGCGCACGTAGGTCAGGATCGCCGCGATCTGGTCGTCGGCCAGCACGCCGCCTTGCGGTGGCATCTCCAGATCGTAGGTGCGGCCCTCGACCTCGACTTTGCCGTGGAGGCCGAGCAGGGCGATCTTCACCGCACGGGCCGGGTCGCCCTGGATCCAGGGACTGCCCGCCAGCGGCGGAAACTGGCCGCCGGTGGCGCCGAGTCCGTCCGCCCCGTGACAGGCCGAACAGTAGAGGGTGAAAAGCTGGCCTCCATCCTGGGAGAACGCGGCCCCGGTAAGAAGGAGGGAGGATAATAGGGGTCTGAGCATTCCGACCCAAAACGCCGCCGCGCGGCAGCTCCTATCTAACTAAATGCGTTTGAGTAAATATTAGTGAAAACAGGGCGCTTTTATTCGCTTCTACGATGCTTCTGGTAGAAGCGGGCAAGCCCTTCCGCGACGTTGTCGGCGTACTCGCGGAAGATTGACGCACAAGGCTTTCCGTTGACTTCGCGCAGCCCCTCGTAGTCGCCCGCCTGGATGCGATTGTAGTCTTCCTGACAGTTCATGACGTAAGGTTCATAATAGACGACGGGTCGATCATAGAGCCGGTTGGCGAGGAGATTTCGCGCCCATAGATAAGGGTTGTTCGCGACGTTGCGCGCGTTATGGGCGAGCGGATTGTAGCGGTAGGGAGGGATGGCCGTTTTCTCGACGAAAGTGGCGGCCGCGACCTCGGCGATGGCGGTCTCCTCGGGGTGGATGCCCTGCACCAGTTTCCGCACCAGCTCCTGGCGCTGGTCGGCCAGGGCCAGCTCGTCATCGGTATAGCCGCCGTTCAGGATGAGATGGAAATGGTGGCCGGTCGCCAGGGTGGGGGAGTCGGCGTTGCCCCAGTCGTCGGCATTGAAATGCAGGCACAGCACCAAGTCCGGCTGGATGATCTCGTTGACGATCCGGGCGCGGGCGCGGATCTCGGCGGTGCGGTAAAAGAGCCGCTGCGCCAGCTTGACGATGTCGCCACCGGAGGCGCTGGACGCGGCTTCGGCGCGGAGCATTTCCGGGCGGATCTCCGTCACCGGCTCGGTCTTGTCGCGGACCAGGGTGACGGTTGCGCCGAGCTTTTCGAGCTGCGGCTTGAGCAGCTTGGCCACCAGCAGGGTCATCTCGCCCTCCATCACCGGCTGGCCGCCGGGGATCTGGAACCAGCGCTCCTCGATCTT
>JAQGPE010000395.1 GCA_028293225.1 Akkermansiaceae bacterium
CCGACGACGCCTTCGGCACGCCCCACCTCGCCCTCCAGGGCACCAGCGTGGTCAGCGGCATGGCCCGCGCCCTGGTCCTGACCACCGGCGCCCGCACCTACATGGGCCTCCTGGCCGGCCGCCTCACCGCCGAACGCCCGGTCACCGCCTTCGACAAGGGCGTCAACCGCGTCAGCTGGATCCTGATCCGCTTCATGCTGGTGATGGTGCCGATCGTTTTTCTCATCAACGGCTTCACCAAGGGCGACTGGCTGGAAGCCTTCTTCTTCGGCGTCGCGGTGGCCGTCGGCCTGACTCCGGAAATGCTGCCGATGATCGTCAATGCCAACCTGGCCCGCGGCGCCATCGCCCTGTCGCGGCGCAAGTGCGTGGTGAAAAACATGAACAGCATCCAGAGCCTCGGTGCCATGGATGTGCTCTGCACCGACAAGACCGGCACCCTCACCCAAGACCGCGTGGTGCTGGTCCACCACCTCGACGTCCAGGGCCGCGAAAGCGCCCGCGTGCTGGAGATCGCTTATTTCAACAGCCTCTTCCAGACCGGCCTGAAAAACCTCATCGACCGCGCCGTCATCGACGCCGCCGCCGACCAGGGCCTGCGCGAAGCCGCCCGCTCGTACGAGTGCACCGACGAACTGCCCTTCGACTTCAACCGCCGCCGCCTCTCCGTGGTGGTGAAGGAACCCCACGCCGCCGGGCAACTCATGGTCACGAAAGGCGCGGTCGATGAAATGATCGGCATTTGCGCCTTCTACGAGGACCATGGTAGAATCCTGCCGCTCGACGACACCACCCGCGCCCAGGTCCTGAAGCAGCGCGACGACCACAACGACGACGGCTTCCGCGTCATCGCCGTCGCCTACAAGACCCTCCCCGGCGATCACGGCGTGCTCCGGACCCAGGACGAGGATCAGCTGATCCTCTGCGGCCTGATCTGTTTCCTCGACCCGCCAAAGGAAAGCGCCCGTGAAGCCCTGCGCCTGCTCAGCGCCCACGGCGTCACCGTCAAGGTCATCACCGGCGACAACGCCATCATCGCCCGCCGCATCTGTCGCGATGTCGACCTCGAGGTCCTCGGCGTCCTGTCCGGCAGCGACCTGGAAAAGCTCGATGACGACGAACTGCGCGCCGTCGTGGAGCACACCACCATCTTCGCCAAGACCTCGCCCATGCAGAAGGCCCGCATCGTCCGCGCGCTGAAGTCGAATGACCACACCGTCGGCTTCATGGGTGACGGCGTGAATGATGCCATCGCCCTGCGCGAGGCCGACGTCGGCATCTCGGTCGACACCGGCACCGACGTGGCCAAGGAGGCCGCCGACATCATCCTGCTGGAAAAGAGCCTGCTGGTCCTGGAGGAGGGCGTCATCGAGGGCCGCATCACCTTCGGCAACATCACGAAGTACATCAAGATGACGGCCTCCTCGAACTTTGGGAACGTCTTCAGTGTCCTCGTCGCCAGCGCTTTCATCCCCTTCCTGCCCATGCTCGCCATCCACCTGCTGGTGCAGAACCTCCTCTACGACATCTCCCAGATTTCCATCCCCTGGGACCGCATGGACCAGGACTGGCTGAAGACGCCGAAGAAGTGGACCTCCGGCCATCTCAGCCGCTTCATGATCTGCATCGGCCCCATCAGCTCCATCTTCGACATCACCACCTACCTCGGCATGTGGTATCTCTTCGGCGCCAACTCCATCGAACACCAGGGCCTCTTCCATAGCGGCTGGTTCGTCGAGGGCCTGCTCAGCCAGACCTTCGTGGTTCACATGATCCGCACCGAAAAGATTCCCTTCATCCAGAGCTCCGCCGCCCCCGCCGTACTGCTCCTTTCCGGCCTCATCGTCGCTCTCGGCTGCGTCATTCCCTTCACCGCCTTCGGCCGCTCCATCGGCCTCGTCGCCCTGCCCGGCGCCTACTGGCCCTTCCTGATCGTCACCCTCCTCGCCTACTGCTTCCTGACCCAGATGCTGAAGCGCCTCTACATGCGCAAGTTCGGCGAGTGGCTGTGAAGAAGCATCCTGCATTCACAATCCACCGCAGCGCCGAAAGGAGCGGGGGCTTTCCAGCCCCCGTCCGAAACCCCACGGCCGCAGGCCGCTGTTTCGAGAGCGCCGCAGGTGCGAAAGGAGACAGCCAGGGGTGAAACCCCTGGTAGAGGCATCCGCCGAAAGCCGCAAGACGGGCGCGCCCTTCCGCTTCTTCTCCTGAAAATACCGGCGCGCCCGCTCTTCTCCACCTGCCCGCCTCTCCCTCCCATCCGAAAGCTTCCAGCCGCAGACTGCTGACTTCCGAAGCAACCATTCACCTCCGAACTCCCCTACATCTTGTAATCGCCTTTCACCCTCAAACCTGTCCCACTGCCAGCGTCCGGTTCAGGACCAAACGCATGATCGAGCCCGCCTTCCTCTTCATCGCCGTCGTCGCAGGGATCATCCTCGTCATCGCTCTCCGGGCGATCTACGGCTCGGGAGACTCTCCCGCCAGACGCAGCCGCTCATCCCTCTCGCGTCATTTCCCGCCCCATTCCGCGAACGCCGCCTCCCCGCCAACGTCCTTCGACAGCGACCCGGGCAACCCGCTCCATCCCATGATGGCCGTGCAACTGATGAATGAGTCGACTTCCCACGACACCCGCCATTTCGAGCCCACTCACCATCACGCCCACGATGCCTCCAGCGTGCCGGATTTCTCCCACTCCCACAGCCACGACTCCGGTTCGTCGTTCGACTCCTCCAGCTCCTCTTTCGACTCCAGCTCCAGTTCCTCCGACAGTGGTGGTTCCAGCTCCTGCGACAGCAGTAGCAGCAGCGACTCCTGACCCCCTCACCTCAACCTCACCGACCCATGGAAGCCTGCTTCTTCGCCGCGTTTGTCTTCGTCTTCGGCCTCCTCGTCCCCGCCCTCGGCTTCTATCTCCGCTTCAAGGGCTACAGCGGCGCCGGCTTCTTCCACCTCATGGGCGACCAAAACCCCGGCAACGATCCGGGTCACTTCCACCATCATCACGGCGACAGCGGCAGCCACCACGGCCACGGCGGCCAGTAAAGCGGCCGCCCCCGGTCTTTGCGCATCCCACAATCGCCCCGGACCAGCAGACCGGCCATGCTCCCGCCGATGTCCGTAGCGCGATCGAATCCTGATTTCCAGCTCCGGTGGGTGAGGGGAGTTCCGGCAACGAACCCCCTGTCAAACCTCACCCGGCGTTCGGAAATCCGTCGCGTGGGTGAGGACGCTCACGCTCCGCCGGACCCTGGCAAACCTCACCCATCTCCCGCCTTCCATCTGCGCTCTCTGCGTCATCTGCGGTTCCCCTCCGAACCTCACCCAAAGCCCCGGCCCGCCGAAGACCCTGCCAAACCTCACCCGCCGCCTTTTCCCTCCTCTCAACTGAGAACTGGCAAACTCCCGAAGACGCGCCATCCTCTCCCGGCCGTCCGCCATCCCGTCATGCGTC
>JAQGPE010000412.1 GCA_028293225.1 Akkermansiaceae bacterium
TTGCCGCTTTCCTGATATTTCGGACCGAAGAGCACCGGCAATACCCAGATGCTGCCGACCCCTGCCCCGATGGCCGCGCACCAGCCGATGGCGGCGAGAACCTTCGAAGCCTTCACGAACTTATCCAGGAAGATCTTCTGATCCTGCTCATAGGCCCGGACCAGCGTCGGGAACAGCGAGGTGCAGAGCAGCGAGAAGATCGGCACGATGCCGTCGTAGATTCTCGTGGCAGCGGCGAACTGTCCGACCGCGGCATCGCCCTTCATCTGGCCGAGGCACATCACCGAGACGCGAAGGTAGACGACGTGGAAGGCGAGGTTCAGCGCCAGTGGCCAACCTTCGACAATCAGCCTTTTCACGTAGGTCTTCGAAACCCGGATCGCGTCCTTCACCACCTTGCGACGGTAGAGGGAGAAGATCAGGAACAGGGTCAGCAGAAGCGACTCCAGCAAGCTGGCGATCGCGAAGCCCATGGCCGAAGCCGAGAAATGCAGCAGGGCGATCCGGATGCCGGTGCTGAGAAACAGCGAACTCAGCTTGGAAATGGCCACGTACTTTGACTCCAGCCGCGACTGGAACAGGAAGTCGATGACGTCTCCGGCCTGGACCACCGGGGCAATCCCGAGGATCGCCACCAGCAGGATCATGTTGTTGCTGCCCCGGTAAATGAAGCTGCTGATCAGGGTGGCCAGCAGCATGATCAGAAGGCCGCCCACCACCCGCCAGGTCATGGCGGTGCCCAGGATGGTCCCGGGCTCAGGGGTGCCCTTCACGAAGTCCCGGACCAGAATGCGGTCGAGACCGAATGAAGCGATGGGGATGAAGAAGCCGACGAAGGAGGTCGCGAGACTGAGCTGACCGAAGCCCTTCGGTCCGAGGTGGCGGGCGATGAGGACGCTCATCAGAAGGGAAACACCCATTCTGGCGAGCTTGTCGACCATCAGCCAACTGGTGTTGACACCGACTGCTTTGACGGTCGGATTTTTGAGGAAGCCGGACAGTTTTCCGGCGAGCGAAGCGGCCATGGCCATATGAATTGGAGACGAATTATTTGCCGCTGAGGATCAGCTCGGCGAATTCCCGGACGCACCCTTCCCCGCCGTTCTGGCGGCAGGTGTAGTGGACGGCTTCGAGGACCTCGGCGATGGCATTGGCCGGACAGGCGGCGAAGCCCACGACCTTGAGAACGGGGACATCGGCGAGGTCATCCCCGATGTAGGCGATTTCCGAAAGGTCGCAGCCGGTTTTGGCCGCGATCTCGAGGAGGGCGGGCATCTTGTCGGCCGCGCCCTGGACCAGGAAGTCCATCTTCAGTTTCTTCGAACGGCGCTCAACGATCTGGGTGTTCTCGGTGGTGATGATGCCGGTCTTGATGCCGGCGTTGCGCATCAGTTCGATGCCCTTGCCGTCGCGGGTGTTGAACTTCTTCAACTCATCGCCCGACTCGGTGTAATACATGCCGGCATCCGTGAGGACTCCGTCGACATCGGTGAGGAAGAGGCGGATTTTCGCAGCGCGGCTGGCGAGGCTGGGTGCGGGAGTCTCCGCGGCGGCGTGACGGCCGAGCAGCAGGCCTTCGATGATTTTCCAGTCGGAAGGCTCATCGAGTTCGTAGTAGGTCTTCTCCTCCATGACGTGGAGGCCCATGCGGCCGGACAGGCGGCAGCGGGTCTTGAGGAGATCCTCGCGGCGGCAGATGTAGAAGGCGCCGTTTTCGACGTAGTAGGGCGAGAAATCCTGGCGGCGCGGGCGCGCGGCGGGATCGTAGTTCTGAGGCGTGGCGATACCGGCCTCGTCGCGGGTCCAGGTGAAGCGCTTCTGCTCGACGACCGACAGCAGGCTATCCGCGCCGGAGCGGGCCAGCTCGGCGATGCCGGCGCTGAGGTCGGCGGAGGTCAGCAGAGGCGAGGTGGCCTGGACGAGAATAATGGTGTCGAACTCGCGGGTGGAGGCGAATTCGAGCATGGCCGACTCGGTGCTGGCGGTGTCGCTGGCGGACTCAGCGCTGCGGCCGATGACTTCAATTTTCGGATTGCCGAGAGCGTTGGCGACGGCCGCGATGGCAGCGTCGTCCGTGCTGACGATCACCTTGTCGATTTCCGGGCAGCCGGCGGCGGCTTCGATCGTCCAGGCGGCCAGAGGCTTGCCGGCGATCGGTTTGATGTTCTTCAGCGGGATGCTTTTGCTGCCACCGCGCAGGGGAATGAAGGCAAGGGTCATGAATGGTTTCCGACTGATGGATGGAAGAAAATGAAGATCCGGACCTGGCCTGGCGGACTGAGCCGAAACGGCGGGCGTGGCCATAGCTCACGCCGGCAGGGATCAGGGGCGGGCCCGGGGCGGCGGCCTGCCGGAAGAAGGAGGCGCTCCCGGACAGGAGCGCCTCTTTACCGGGGAGGCCGGATGCCGCCCTGCGGGAGGGCGGCGGACAGGATCAGCGGGCGACCCACTTCAGCTTGTCGCGCTGGACCTTCTCGACTTCAAGAAGTTCGGTCTTCTTGTATTCGAGGGCGGCGGCGACGTGATTGAGGTCGCGGCAGAGACGGCGGAGGCCATCGGGCTCCAGGGAAGCGGAGTGGTCGGTGCCCTTCCAGGTGCGGTCGAGCGTGAAGTGACGCTCCACCCAGGTGGCGCCGAGGGTGATGGCAGCCACGTCGGCGGCGATGCCGAGGTGGTGGCCGGAGAAGCCGATCTCCTTCACGCGGCTGGCGAAACGCTCCTTGAGCCGGGAGATTTCCAGAAGGCAGATGTCCTCGAAAGCGACCGGATAGCCGGAGGTGCAGGAGTAGAGGACGACGTCCTTGGCGCGGCCCTTGTCCTCGAAGAAGGACACGACCTTTTCTTCTTCTTCATGAGTGGTCATGCCGAAGGAGAGGTGGATCTCACCGCCGTAGTTGTCGCAAAGGTACGACAGCATCGGGAAGTGGAGATTGCAGGCCGAAGGGATCTTCAGGAGGGAAGGCTGCAGCGGGGTGATTTCCTTGGCGGAACTCAGGTCCCAGACGGAGGTGCTGTATTCGACGCCGAACTCTTCGCACCAGGCCTTGAGCGTGCGGTGCTGTTCGACGTTCAGTTCGAGGAATTCCCGGTGGGCGCCGTAGGTGTCTCCATAGGCGTGCATCTTGTTCGGGTGGGGAGCATTGTACTGCTCTTCGGTGAGGAGTTCCCGTGGGCTGCGCTTCTGGAACTTGATCACGTCGGCCTTGCAGAAGGTGGCTCCGACCATGATGAGCTCCTTTGCGATGGCCATGTCTCCTTTATGGTTGCATCCAACTTCGGCGATGACTTTAGGCGGCTTCATGTCGTTATGATTAATTAAGCTGTTGATTGAGATGTGGGAGGGAGGCCCGCCTTTCAGGGAGGCGGGTTTGCTATGGGTGCGATTCGGGGAGAAGAAAGGGAACCGGACTATTCCTTGGCGACGGAGACGTGGTGACCGTGGGCCTTGAGGAGGGCGTGGCGCTTGGCCTTGTCGAGGTCGGAGGCGACCATCTCGGCGCACATTTCCTCGACGGTGATTTCCGGCACCCAGCCGAGCTTGGCCTTGGCCTTGGCGGGGTCGCCAAGCAGGGTCTCGACCTCCGCGGGGCGGAAGTAGCGCGGATCGATGCGCATGATCACGTCGCCCACCTTGACGGCCGGAGCCTTGCCGGTGTCGGTCACGGCGGTGACGGTGGCGATCTCCCCGGTGTCCTTGCCGGAGAACTCGACGGTGATGCCGGCGTTCTCGCAGGTCATGCGGACGAACTCGCGGACCGAGATCTGCTTGCCGGTGGCGATGACGAAATCATCCGGCACTTCCTGCTGCAGCATCATCCACTGCATGCGGACGTAGTCCTTGGCGTGGCCCCAGTCGCGGAGGGAGTCGATGTTGCCGAGGTAGAGGCATTTCTCGAGGCCCTGGGCGATGTTCGAGATGCCGCGGGTGATCTTGCGGGTGACGAAGGTCTCGCCGCGGCGGGGCGACTCGTGGTTGAACAGGATACCGTTGCAGGCATACATGCCGTAGGACTCGCGGTAGTTCACCGTGATCCAGTAGGCATACATTTTCGCGACCGCGTAGGGCGAGCGCGGGTGGAAAGGAGTGGTCTCCTTCTGCGGGATTTCCTGAACCAGACCGTAGAGCTCCGACGTGGAGGCCTGGTAGAAACGGGTCTTCTTTTCGAGACCGAGGAAGCGGATGGCTTCGAGCAGGCGCAGCGTGCCGATGGCGTCGGCGTCGGCGGTGTATTCCGGAGCTTCGAAAGAAACGGCGACGTGGGACTGCGCGCCGAGGTTGTAGACCTCGTCCGGCTGCACTTCCTTCAGGATGCGGGTCAGGTTCGAGGTGTCGGTCAGGTCGCCGTAGTGGAGGCGGAAACGCGAATTCTCGACATGGGGATCCTCGTAGATGTGATCGATGCGCTCGGTGTTGAAAAGGGAGGCGCGGCGTTTGATGCCGTGGACTTCATAACCTTTTTCGAGGAGGAGCTCGGCGAGATAGGAGCCGTCCTGGCCGGTGATGCCGGTGATGAGCGCTTTTTTCACAGGGGTCGTCATGATGTTGGGAGAATGGAGGTGGTGAGCGATCAGAAGATGGTCTGGCGGAAAT
>JAQGPE010000423.1 GCA_028293225.1 Akkermansiaceae bacterium
CGGGCAGGAGGTCCGGGGTGATGAGTTCTTCGAGTTCCGCGCGGATTTCGGCGGCGTATTGGGCGTCGGGGAGGGCGGTTGCGTGGCTGTGGGCGGATAGGGTTCCGGCCGAGGGAGAGAGGATGGCGGCGAGCTGGGCGATGATGCGGGGCTGGCTGATGGAGCGGACGACGGTGCGGATCTCGCGGTCGCCATCGGGCTTTTCGACTTCGTCCCGGACGACCTGGTCGATGAAACGGCCCTGGGACTCGATGTCCTGGCGTTTGGCGCGGAGGGCCTGGGTGAGGTAGGCCAGGGTCTCGGCGCGATCGGCGAGGTCACCCGCGGGGTCCTGGCCGAGGGTGGCGGGATACCAGCGGAGTTCGCGGAGGTAGGCGATGACGGCGGGGCGTTTCAGCAGACGGCTGGCGGCGGCGCTGGCGTGGCCGGGATTGCCGGGCGAGACCTGGTAGCCGGCGAGGCCGTAGGCGGAGCGGGCAGGGATGTCGCGGGCCAGGTGTTCGCAGAAGAGGCGCTGGCGGGCGTTGAGGTGGCGGCCGATTTGGATGGGTTGGCCGAAGGGGGTATCGAGGCCGGGGTCGTCCGGGTGGAGAAGGACGAGGTGCGAAGGGGATGCTGGGTAGGCGGTGACGGTGGCAGGGCACGCGTGAGCGCTGGTGGCCCCGATTGCGGCGGCGACGGTGGCGCGGGCTGCGGCGATGCAGTGCTGGCGGTGGCGTTCGACTTGTTCCTGCGCGGGGTCCGGCCGGGTGGTGGTGGTGAGGCCGAGCATGCGGGCGAGTTGGCGGAGGGCGGCGTGGCGGCTCATCGACTTTGAGCGGACCAGGGTGAAGAGGGTGCCGTCGGACTTCAGGGTGGTGCGGCGGGTGACCTCGTGGACCGGGAGGGAGTCGAGGTCGTCGGATTCGGAGCGCAGGACACCGGTGAGTTTCTTCAGGATCTCGGTGCGGTCGGCGACGGCGCTGAGGGTGTGTTGCTGCTGGCGGGCCGCGACGTAGGCGGCGATGGCAGGTTTGGCCATCAGCTTGCTGGCTCCGGCGTGGGCGACGTGGCCGGCGCCGGTGTAGCCGGCTTCGCGGTAGGCGTCGGTGAGGGACATGCCGGTGACGACGCTCTGGGCGAAGAGGAGTTGGCGCGGGTTGAGGGTGGTGGCTGCGGGTGTCGCGAAGTCGAATCCGGAATCGGTGTCATTGAGCATCGCGGCAGGGTGCGGCGATGGGGCGGGCGGGCGCCATTGTGGGATGCGCAAGTCCCCTGCGGGAGACGGAAGACTGGAAGACGCCAGACGCTGGACTGGAGCTTGGGATGGGGGGCGCGGGCAGGCTGAATCGCCTGAATGTCCGTTCTGCGAGGTAGGGGGCCACTCGTTCTCGTGGGCAGAAATGGGGTGCCCTCGCAGGCTCACCGTTTATGTCAGCTTTTACTCGACTCAATTCTCAGGCCACCGATCGCCACGATGCGATTACCCATGAACTACAGCAAAAATCCCCCGATACCTTCATCGATTGGATTGATTTGCCCGGATGCCGGGACATCCTGATCGCTGCCTTTCATCCCGAGAGGCCTTCTTTTAAAAGCGAAGTTGAAGAATTCATCGAGAATGCCGGCCGCCGAAAGGTCTCACCCGCCTGCCGAGCCGACCTGTGAGTTCGAGAGAAGAAACATCGATGCCGTCGATGTTTGATCCGAGGCATTCGATTACGTGAGACCGCCATCGCGAGGCAAGCTGCGGAGGATGAAAGCAACCACGATACTCCTCCCCATGGCCCTGCTGCTGCCGCTGTTCAGCCTGAACTCCTGCGTGATGCTGTCGGTGATGGGCGCGCATCGAGAAACGAGCTCCCAACTGGACCTGCAAGGCGGCAAGGATCACGCGGAAATCAAGGGGAAGCCGACGGAGGCGAGCCGAGGCAAGCACCGCAATCCCACCCGGAAGGAAGTGGTCGCGGCGTGGGGAGAGCCGAAGGAAAAACGGCCGGAGGCGGATGGCGGGGAGACCTGGATCTGGCGGCGCGGAGCCACGATCTGGACAGGGATGCTGGGGGTGGTGGGGATTGTGCCCGTGCCCCTCGCCCTACCGCTTTCGCGGGAAGGGATGGAGGTGAAATTCGGCCCCGGGGACGGGCCGGCGGTGGAGTGGACCGATATCGAGCGCGGCCAGGCCAGCGCCGGGATCGGTTTGACTCCGGATCTGGAAGGCGGGGACTACTCGCGGCGCCACCATGGCATCGGTTTCGGGCGCAACGATTTCGAGAAGCGCTGGATGATGGACCGTCCGGCGGTTGATCATGAGATCAAGGGCGCCCATGCCGGAGGTTCAAGACCCCAGGGGGGACGAACCGAGGAATGACCTAGAGGTCAGATATCCTCCTTCAGTTCGACTTCGGCGGCGGCCATCGGTTTGATCTCCGCGAGGTGCTTTTTCAGCATCGGCAGGGTGTCGGAGGCGAAGCCGCTGATGTCCTTGTTCTTCGACTTCGCCGCGGCGTTGGAGAAGGCGAGGATGTCGTGGACGTGAAGAGTGGTCATATTGATGAGGTAGACCGCGACGAACTGTTCGCCTTTCACGGTCATCGCTTCATCGAGCATGGTGCGCTGCGGGGGCAGCAGCTCCTTCGGCAGTTCGATGCCGCTCTTGGCGGCGACATCGGCGAGGGTCTTGAGGCCCTTTTCGTGGTGCTCGATGAGCATTTCGGCGAGCTTGCGAACCTGCGGGCTCTTGACCTGGGAGAGGGCGTACTTGCTGGCCATGACATGGAGCATGCCGCCGCTACAGGCTTCGCGGAGGAAGTCGGTGTCGGCTTGCTTCATCTGTTCCGGCGTCAGTTGCGGCGGGTGGGTTTCTTCGGAGGGCTTGGTTTCATCCGCGGCCAGTAGGCTGACGGGGGAGGCGGCGAGAAGGGCGGCGGCAGCGGTGAGGACGAGACGGTTGGTAAGGCGGTTGTAGTAGTTCATCGGCAGCGCCCTTTGCAGACGACGTGCCGTGGGATGCAAGTCGCTGGATGTCAGCAAATGGCCGGAATGTTGCGGACCGGGGGCGTTGCAGAATCCGGGGTGGTCATGCGAGTAGCACGGCGGGGGGGTGGACCGATATCGAGCGGGGCCAGGCCTGCGCCGGGATCGGTTTGACCCCGGATCTGGAGGGCGGGGACTATTCCCGGCGCCACCATGGTATCGGTTTCGGGCGGAATGATTTTGAGAAGCGCTGGGTTTTGGAAGGTCAGGCGGCTGGAGCCGGAAGTTCGCGGCCCCGGTAATCGGCAGGCAACAACGCTGGACAGGTCCCGCGGGAGCCCATTTATCACAAGTTTGCTCGTCTGCGGAAGAGCCTCCACTTTAGGACCCGGAAAAGTGCCACCAGGAGAAGTGCCAAGGAAAGTAGCATGACCCCATACTTCCCAGGCCTGGCTTTGAAAGCGGCGAGCAGCGTGGAGGCTCCGATGCTCGATTGAGCCGGTAATCCGGTCCCGTCCCCTGCCGCATCATTCGTAATCGAATGCCTGATTCCGCGAGTGCCAAGCGCCGTCGTGGACGAGCCAAAAGGCGGCTTCAAATGAATGCCCGGCATCGTTTCCGGAGAGGGCGTGCCCTGAACCGCGTCGAAATAATACCCATCTACGCCTTTGCCATTCATCTCGTCCGTGATGATCTTCTGAAGCTCCAGATTCTCGACCGGCACGGCCCCTTTCGCCTTGTTGAGAACTGCCAGAACCTTGGGATGCCTTGCATTCACCGCCATGAAGAGGCTCTTACGGCCAACGCCCCTCAGTTGCGACACCAATGCCCGCTCCGGTATCCGGCCCTGCGCGTAAATTTCAACATAGCGATCCATGAAATCAACATAGTCCTCCGGAGGCAGAGCCTCCGCCACCAAGCCCAATGTCGTAATGGAGGAAGCGCTGGTATCCGCGCGGGTATGGATGGTCTCGAAATTCTCAAGCAATTCACGCCAATGCGACAAGACGTATTGGGTTAGTTCCGGACTGATTCTTTTGTTGATGTCACCCGACCCATCATCAACGAGATGTTTCTGCTGGAATTTATCCGCAATCTCCGGAGGAAGATCGAGCTTACTCTCCCCCAGAGACAGGCCGCCCGATAGAGCGGTCAAGATGATGATGCTAAATTTCATCAAGGGGCAAAATGTGCATGCCGGGTTGAAGTCGGGGCTGGCTCTGGCCTTGAACGCCCCAAGAGCCTGCCAGGAACGCGAGAGCAAATCGAGTGAGCATCAGGATGATTTCTCCAGTTCCTCTCTGCGGCGCTTCGACACCCACTGGAGATCCTGCGGCATCAAGTCCGACTTCTTCATCACCGCGCCGCCCAGCGATCTCAGGACCTTTTCCGGATCGCAGCCGTAGAGGCCCGCTCCCCAGCAAGGATTCGCCTCGATGACGGCCCAGTGACCCTTGGCATCGAAACCGACGTCCACGGTGCAGGCGGGCGGCAGCGCTACGCGTTCGTCGCCGATCACCTGTTCCGCGAAGCTGCGCGCAGCCGCTTCCTCGCCGTCGCGAAAGGACCAGATGCCCTCTTCATCCAAGGCCAGGGCGTCATTCCGCCAGTAGGGGCTCAGCGTGACGATCTGGCGGTCGTGGATAAAGCACCGGACTTCCAGGCGGAAATTCATGATTTCGGATCGCAGCACGGGGATGGAGCCATCGACATGCTCTTCCGTCGGCAGATCCGCTCCGGACGCATAGACGGTGGGTTCGAAGATTTTGCCGTCCGCGGGTTTTACGAATGCTGGAGTGGTGGCAGATCTTGCTTCTTGCAGGGTAAGCAGTTCGATCTTCCGGGATGCGTA
>JAQGPE010000469.1 GCA_028293225.1 Akkermansiaceae bacterium
TGCCTGGGTGGTGCGGAACCTCTCCTCCAGCAAAGAGCGGAAATTCAGCACCAGACTGGCGGCGCGGGCGGGCTCCTGTGAGGCTCCATCGGAGGCGGACCGGGCGGCCAGGGTCAGGATCATCCTCAGGCCGGAGCGCACCACTTCCTGCCAGTCGCCGCGCCGCTGCGTGGATTCCTGTTCCATCAACCGGACCAGAAACTCGACTGCCGGGTGATCCGGGAGCTTCAGCACCGGCTGGCCGCTCCAGAGGAAAGGGTAGCGCATGAGCGTGGTGGGCGGCGGCTCGCGGCCATCGAAGAAAGCGGTGGTGAAGCCGATCATCACGCCGCGCAGATTTCCACTATCGGGCCAGCCGTGGACCTGTCCGGAACTGACGGCGACCAGGGTGTGACCTTCCAGCGGGTAATCCTGAAAGTCATTGAAATGAATGCCGGTGCCCTGGACCCAGAAGATCTCGAAGTGGTCGTGGCGATGCAGCCCGACCCGGTTTGGCCGCCGCGCCAGCGACTCCTCCAGCCGCCCGACGTAGACGCCCCCTGCGGCAAGGTCCGCGGAGGCGTAGTCGGTGAGCGGATAGGCGGGGATTTTCAGTCGGCGCATCGGGAACGCGGGATGACCGGATCAAAGTCGTTTCCCGGTGCGCTGGAAATCGGAAATCCCCGCCGCGCCGCGTTTACGCCGGAGGCAGGAAGGCGGCGCGCATGGTCTGCTGGTATTCCGCCTCGGAGGTTTCGCGGCGGGCGGTGACCCAGGGAATGATGTCTTCGGTGGCGATGTAGCGCAGTTGCGGGGTGCCGTCGGTCGCGGCCTGATAGATGACTTCCGCCACCTGTTGCTCGGTGCCGCCGCGGCTGTTGCGCAGACCGGCGAAGATCTCCAGGGCCTGGCCGGTGAAGGAGGAGTAGCTGGCGATGGGGTCATGGCCTTCGGCTTCGGCGTAGCTGCGCTGGCCGAAGTTGGTGCTGACCACGCCGCCGGGCTCAACGAACTTTACGGAGATTCCTTGCGAGGAGAGTTCGTAGGAGAGCGCTTCCGAAAAACCTTCCAAGGCGAACTTGCTGGCGCAGTAGAGCGAGATCATCGGCAGCGCGAAGACCCCGGCTCCCGAGCTGATGTTGACGATCACGCCGGCCTGTTGCTCGCGGAAATGGGGCAGGATCGCGCGGGTCACGTCCATCAGCCCGAAAACGTTCACGTCGAACTGCTCCTGGATCTTTTCCCGGGGAGTGCTCTCAAAGATGCCGAAGAGGCCGAAGCCGGCGTTGTTGATCAGGACGTCGATCTTTCCGAAGCGGGCGATGCCAGCCTCGATCGCAACGGCAATGCTCGCCGGATCCTGCACGTCAAGCCGGGCGACCAGCAAATCGGGCAGCGCGGTCAGGCCGGTTTCTTCTTCCGGACGTCGCATGGTGGCGATGACGTTCCAGCCGTTGGCGGAGAAATGTTTGGCGGCGGTTTTGCCGATGCCGGACGAGGCGCCGGTGATGAGGACGGTCTTCTTCATGGTGGTTCGCGTTGGAGACGGCGCTGTCGCAGCGCTCGCCGGACACGATAGCGAACCGTTCCCGGAAGGAGGTAGACCGATGGTGGCCGATGATTGCCTAATCCTGCCAGAAGGGAGCCATTGCGGGACTGCTGGCGTCGGCGGCGTCCTGCAGCGGGGGCGCGCCGAAGAGGCGGCGGTATTCGCGGCTGAACTGGGATGGGCTTTCGTAACCGACCTCGAAGCCGGCGGTGGCGGCGTCGCTTCCCGTGGTGATCAGCAGGCGGCGCGCTTCCACCAGCCGGAGCCGCTTCTGATACTGGAGCGGGGAGAGGGTGGTGATGGCCTTGAATTTGCGATGGAGGGTCGTGGTGCTCATGCCGGCCTCGCGGGCCAGGTCCTCAATGACCATGGGCTCCGCGAAATGGGCTTTCAACCAGTGCACTGCCTTGCTGATTCCCGGGCCGTGGCGATCCGGCATCAGATTGCGATAGATCATCGGTCCGCTGGGCGAAGCCAGGAGCCGGTAGAGGAACTCGTGGCGGATGGAAGCGGCGAGGAAAGGGATCTCGTGCGGATGGTCGAGCAGTCGCAGGAGCCGGGCGAGTGCGTCGTTGAGTTCGGCATTGGTTTCGCCGACATGGACGCCGGGCAGGGTCTTTTCGCGCGGGCCGACCGTGCGTCCGGTCTGGACCGCCAGCATCGCGATTTCCTCCGGGTCGAGATCGATCGCCAGGCCGAGATAGGGACTTTCGGAGGAAGCTTCGAACACCTGGCAGGACGACGGCATGTCGATGGAGGCGACCACGTAATGATTCTCGCCGTAGCGGACGAACTCCTTGCCGATCAGGCGCCGCTTCGCGCCCTGGATCACCAGGCAGATCGATGGTCGCAGGACGCCGTGGAGCATCGGCGTGGCGGCGTCACAACGGACCAGGGTAACGAAGGGAATCTCTGTGGTGCGGATCCCGTTTTCCGGCATGAACCGCCCGAGCTTCTCCACCAGCGTTTCCTCACTCATCGAGCGGCTCACGGCCGGGGAATGGTCCGGCGGACGGCGCAGGGTGGGGGGCTTCATAATGGCAGGCGGGCTTCCGGTAATTTGCATGCGCGGAGTGGATCTGACAAACCGGCAGTTGCGGGGCGGGAGAACATTTCTGACTCGCCCGGCCACGGCGGGAAATCCAAGGTCGCGCCCGAGATATGGACTCCGATGCCTCACCCGTGGACGATATTCAACAACAGGAACTGCTGTTGAATGTTCATCGGAGTGCTCCTTGCCGCTGCTGCGGCAGTCTGGACACGTCGCGGGAGTCGATTCTGCGACCGTCTCCGAGCGTGGCGGCGACTTACTTTTTCGGGACGGTTTATATTCTCTGGCGCACTGCCTTCCGGGTGAAGACGGAGATCTGCTACCACTGCGGAGCTTCCCGGCGCTACCGCACGACCGGTTCGCGGAT
>JAQGPE010000474.1 GCA_028293225.1 Akkermansiaceae bacterium
AGGGGCATGTTTGCGGGCGGTTTTGGCTGCCTTCTTCGCGGCGGGTTTCTTCTTGGATGCGGTCTTCTCAGCGGACGCGGTCTTCTTCGCGGTTTGGGATGAAGTGGAGGACGCCTTCTTCATGCTGCGCTGGAGATACTCGGCGAGGTCGAGCACCTTGCCATGGGCGTCGTCAGCGTCATCGTCATCCGGCTGGCGCACGTCCGCCACGGAGTCGCCTTTCTGGATCTTCCTTTCGATGAAATCCATCAGCGCCTCGCGATATTCATCATGATATTCGTCAGGCTTCCACTTGCCGGTCATCTCGTTGATGAGGCCGGCCGCGAGTTCCATCTCGCGCTTGCCCGGCTGCCACTCCTTGTCCTTCGACGAAGGCAGATCGAGCTTCGAGGCGGCGCGGATTTCCTGCGGGAATCGCAGCAACATCAGCACCAGCGCGTCGTCCCTGACGAACATCGCGGATAGATACTCGCGGGTCCGGATCACCACTTTGGAGATGCCCGCCTTGCCGGATTTGCGCAGCGCCTCCCGCAGCAGCGCGTAGGCTTTCCGGCCGCGTTTGTCGGGTTCCAGATAGTAGGGCTTGTCGAAGAGCAGGGGATCGATGTCGGAAAGGCTGACAAATTCTGAGATCTCGATCGTCCTGGTGAGCTTCGGCTCGACGGCTTCGAGATCCTTCTCGGTAAGGAGGATGAACTGGCCGTCGTCGTGCTCGTAACCCTTTACCATTTTGTCCCACGGCACTTCCTCGCCCGACTCGGCGTTGACCCTTTCGTAGCGGATGCGGGCATGATTCCGGCTGTCCACCATGTGGAGCTGGATATCCGGTCGCGACTCCGCGCCGGTGAGGCCGACCGGGATATTGACCAGGCCGAAAGCGATGGAGCCTTTCCAGATGGAGCGAGCCATAGGAGTTCCCTCTCGCAATAGCCATGCCAGTGCCGCTCCGTCCTGTCGGATCATTTCGCTGACCTGCATTTCCAGCTCCGCCTGGTGCTGGTCGCGGCAGGCCGCTTGCCGGCCATTGCGGAATGCGCTGGAAAGATGCAGGGGCGATGGAGAATCGCATGCACACCGCGCTTCACGAAAGTCTGCCGCGAGCCTGTGGCTACAAAAAAAGCCCGCATGCCCCAGACGTCAGCCTGAAACATGCGAGCCCTCTCCATTGGTATCCTCCCTAGAAATGCGCAAGCACCTCGCGTGAACGCGTCAGCATCTGTCGGAGCTGCGCCTCCAGTGTCGTCTTCACCGAGCGGATCTGCCGCTCAAGCGGAGCTTCACTGCGAGATCGCTGCGCATCTTTAAGGGTTCCCGCTGGAAGATTTCCTGAATCCGAGATCCTGAGGACGGCGACGGGTTCCATCGACTCCTCCCAAATCACCCGGGTATCGGGCAGGGCATACCTTACCCGTCTTTCCGCATCCATGCGAAGGGAGTTAGGGACGAATCCGGAATTGAGGACGACCCCGCGCCGGAAGCCGCTGCGGGGCTCCGCCTCAAGTTCGACCATGAAGCTCTTCAGATCGGAGCCGGTCTCGACCTTGTTGACCTTCCCACGCGACCGGAAGCTTTCGAGATGCTCAAGGTTGCCGACGTGAGGAGGAAAGGAAATGGTGTCACCGATCGCCGGCGGGGCCTCAAAATTCTGGCTCCACGCCGCGAGGTAGGTCGCTCCATCTTTCAGGATGACGCGCGTCTGCTGGAGTTGATTGGTTTTCATAACCCCGCAAGATCGGACCGGAACCAAGGCGAGTCAAGGGATCGGGGATTCCAAAAGCCCTCCCCGTTGGTAACCCGGCGGTGCATTTTGCATTATGCAACGACCCATGCTTTCCCTGGTGCATTTCGCAATGTTGAAGAATCAGGCCAGTCTTCAAGGCGTTGGTCTGACAGTGATTTAGGGCGGCAGGGTGGTGGTATGTTTCCTGCGAACCGGGTGGCGACCAGCCCTCCCTCGTCGGCCGGACCCCTTCTTACATTCCGCATCATTCAGGTCATGGCTCTGGCTCCGGAGTCATTGACGCCCCCTCATTCAAGGTGCTCTAACGGCCACACATCGATGACCTCTCGCAAGCCTCTCAAGACTTCCGGTCCCGCTTTCCGTAAAGCTCTAACAGGCATTTCCGGATTTGATGAAATCACCCACGGCGGATTGCCTGCCGGGCGCCCCACGCTGATCTGCGGCTCGGCGGGCTGCGGCAAATCGCTCTTCGGCGCGGAGTTTCTGGTTAAGGGGATCCGCGACTACGATGAGCCGGGTGTGCTGGTGAGCTTCGAGGAAACCCCTGTCGACATCGTCCAGAATGTCGCCTCGCTCGGCTACGATCTGACCGACCTGATCAAGCGCAAGAAGCTGGCGATCGATCATGTGGTGATCGACCGCCAGCAGATCGACGAGAACGGTGAATTCGACCTCGAAGGGCTCTTCATCCGCTTGGCCTATGCGGTCGATTCAGTCGGCGCCAAGCGCGTGGTGTTGGACACCATTGAGAGCCTCTTCAGCGGCTTCGACAACCAGGCCATCCTTCGCTCCGAACTGCGCCGCCTGTTCGGCTGGCTGAAGGAGCGGGGTCTGACCACCATCATCACGGCTGAGCGCGGCGATGGTCAACTGACGCGGCAGGGCCTGGAGGAATATGTCTCCGACTGCGTGGTGCTGCTGGATCACCGGGTCTCCGGCCAGGTCTCCACGCGCCGCCTGCGGATCGTGAAATACCGTGGCTCCACCCACGGCACGAATGAATTTCCTTTCCTGATCGACGAGGACGGCATCTCCGTGCTGCCGATCACCACGGCCGCCATGGACTACCAGGTGTCCGACGGGCGGGTGTCGAGCGGGATCGAAGAGCTGGATGACATGCTGGACGGAGGCTACTATGTTGGCAGTAGCATTCTGCTCTCGGGGACGGCCGGCACCGGCAAGTCGACCGTGGCGGCCCACCTGGCGGACGCGACCTGCAAGGCGAAAAAGCGCTGCCTCTACTTCTCCTTTGAGGAGTCGCCGCACCAGATCATCCGCAATACCGGCACCATCGGCCTCGATCTGGGCGGTCATGTCAAAAAGGGCCTGCTGGAGTTTCACTCGGCGCGCCCCACCGCCTTCGGCCTGGAGATGCATCTGGTGCAGATGCACAAGAAGATCGAGCAGTTCAAACCCGACCTGGTGGTGGTCGATCCCATCTCGAATTTGCGCCACAACTCGGAGGATGGTGAGTCTTCGGAAATGCTCATTCGCCTGATCGATTTCCTCCGCTCGCGGGGCATCACCGCCTTCCTGATCAGCCTGACCGGCGGCGGCAGCGCGCTCGAGACCAGCGGGGAGGACCTCAGTTCGATCGTCGATACCTGGATGCTCCTGCGCGACGTGGAAAGCTACGGCGAGCGCAACCGCATCCTCTACATTCTGAAATCCCGCGGCATGCCACACTCCAATCAGCTGCGCGAGTTCGTCATTTCCAGCGATGGCATTCACCTGGTGAAAGCCTACCTGGGCTCCAAAGGCGTCCTCACCGGCTCCGCGCGCCTGGCACAGGAAGGTCGCGAGCAGATCGAGGCGAGCGCTCTGATCGCCCAGGAGCAGATGCAGGTGCTTCGCATCCGGCAACGCCAGCGCGCTCTCGAAGCCCAGATGGAGGCCTTGCGAGCGGAGCAGCTTGCGAGTAAAGAAGAAATGGACCGCATCGAAAGTTCCCGCTCGGAGCGGAGCGATCTGGAAGCGGCCAGCCTCAACGCCATGGGGCGCAACCGGACCCGCTCTGCGAAGTCAAAATCATGAGCAAAAAGCCGACCTTCAACCCCGATCCCCTCCGGCAACAAAAGATGGAGGACGGAGCGGTCGCGCCTGCTCCGGCCGCGGAAGAGCCATCCTGGCATCTGCGGCTGTTCGTAGCGGGCCAGAGTCCGAAGTCCCTGCTGGCCTACTCGAACCTCAAGAAGATCTGCGATCAGTATCTGAGCGGAAAATACCGCATCGAACTCGTGGACCTGATCAAGGAACCGCACCTTGCCCAGGCTCATCAGATCGTCGCGGTGCCCACCCTGGTCCGGCAGCTCCCGGAACCCATCAAGAGGGTGATCGGAGATCTGTCGAACCGCGAGCGCGCGCTTGTCGGGATGGATCTCCACGTCGCTTGACTGGCTGCCTTCCACCCCCAAAGGGACCCATGACCGAACCCCCACAACCGGAGCTGACGCCCAGCGAGCAGACCCGCGCGGAATTCGAGCGGCTCCTCAGTGCCGAGCCGGAGATCCAGCACTATGTGCTAGTGCTTTTCGTCACCGGCAACACGCTCCGCTCCTCCCAGGCAGTGGCAAATGTGCGCTCCCTGTGCGAACGGCACCTGGCCGGGCGCTATGAACTGGAAGTGGTGGACATCTATCAGAATCCGGCGCGCCTGGCGGAGAACCAGATCGTCGCCGCGCCCACACTCCTCAAAATGGAACCTGTGCCCCCCCTGCGATTGGTGGGAAATCTGGCCGACCCGGAGCGCGTGCTTCTCGGCCTTAATCTGAAACATCGTCCGGAGATCAACTGGATTCCCGTATGAGCACCTCATCTTTTCAAGAGCCCCCCGATCATCTCGATTCTTCGGAACGGGGTCCCCAAAGCAACGGCAACAATCACCTGATCACGCGCGCGGAATTGCAACTCCTGCGCGACCCGCTGCGCGAGGCCCAGGAGACCCTGGACGCGATTCAGTCCGGGGAAGTCGATGCGGTGGTGGTGACCGGGAAAGCGGGCAGCCAGATCTACACGCTCACCAGCGCGGAGGAGCCCTACCGGGTCTTCGTGGAGCAGATGCAGGAAGGCGCGCTGACCGTGTCCCGGGACGGCCTGATTCTCTACAGCAACCGCAAGTTTGCCGAATTCCTCGGCCTCGTTCTGGAGCGGGTGATCGGCTCGGATGCCGGCACTCACTTCGGAGATGAAATCTGGCAGTCGATCGTCACCGGCCTGGACAAGCGCAGCGTGGTGAAAAAGGAAGCGCTGCTGGAAGTCCGGAACGATGGCGTCCTGCCCGTGATGGTCACGGCCAGCCGGCTGGAAATGGTGGACCAGCAGGTGGTTTGCCTGGTGGTCACCGATCTTTCCGAGCAAAAGGAGAAGTCCGAGCTGACCATCGCCAAGGAAGTCGCCGAGGCGGCGAACAACTCGAAGGACGCCTTCCTGGCGGCGCTGAGTCATGAACTGCGCACCCCGCTGACGCCGGCCCTGATGGGCGCCTGCCTGCTGGAGCGCGATACCGACCTATCCGACAAGTCCCGCTACCTGGTCACCATGATCCGCCGCAATGTGGAGCTGGAGACCCGCCTCATCGATGACCTGCTTGACCTGACCCGCATCACCCAGGGCAAGATCGAGCTGCGCACCAAGGCGACCGATGTCCACACCGTGCTGCGGGAGGCGATCGATATCTGCCGCCCGGACGTCGACGATCGCGGTCAGCATTTGCATCTTTCTCTGGATGCCGCGAACACGCGGGTGATGGGGGATCCGGTCAGGCTGCAGCAGATTTTCTGGAACCTCATCCGCAACGCCAGCAAGTTCAGCGGCCGCCATCAGTCCATTACGGTCCAGTCGCGGAATACCAGCGACGGCAGGA
>JAQGPE010000500.1 GCA_028293225.1 Akkermansiaceae bacterium
CCTACAGCTACACTCAAAACAACGCGCTGGCGATTCCCGCGGCGAACGGATCGAATTTCGACACCGGAGATCAATACGACAACTCCAGTAATGTGGATCAATACGGCAGCATGCAGATTCACAACCACGCGGCGAATCAGACGGTCATGGCGCTGAATCATTTTGGCGCGGACGGGCATGTGCTGGACATCGGCATCGGCAACGATCCGGCTCCCGTCATGGCCGGGGTGGACTGGACCTTTGCGGCCAATGCCGGCAACTACACGCGGCGGATCCTGCACGTATTGGTGCTGCCTGGGCAAACCACGGACGCGGCGCTGATCGCGAAAGTGCCGGAGTCGGCGAACTATCAACTGGCCTACTCGCTGAACATCCCGGCGACGGGCAATTTGCAGAGCGGCAACGGCTTCACGCCCTACACGCGCAATGGCGGCGCCGACGTGAGCGGTTTTTCGCGGGTGGCTTATTACATGGAGCTGCAGAAAACCGGCGATGCCGCCCCACGCTATGTGTGGGTCTCGATGGATGCCTTCACGACCGATGGATCTCTGACCGGCGTGCCGGCCAATGCGATCTTCCAGCGGAAAGTGGCGAACATGAACGTGGTTTCCAATGTGGCGGGGATCGTCAATGGATCCAACCTGGCGACCGGCAACATCGAGTTCTGGTCAGGCAACTATGCGGAGGCGAATGCCGTGGCGATCCCGGGAGCGAGCGGGACGGTCTTTGACTGGGGTGACGGCGGAGCGTCCGGCGGCTCGGGCTACGGCTCGATGCAGGTGCACAACTACGGCGCGGGCCAGACCCTTTTCGCCCTGAACAACTGGGGATCGGTGGGAAATTCCACGAACAAGCTGTGCGCAGGAATCGGCAACAATCCGGCCCCGGTCAACGGAGCCACCGATTGGACCTTTGCCGAGAATGCGGCGAGTTGGGATGTGAAGCGATTGCTGCAGGTCTACGTGCTGCCGGCGAATGCCGACACGACTCCGCCGGCGCTGGTGAAAGCGACGGGATCGGCCACCAACGACCGGCTGGTGCTGACCTTTGACGAACCGATCTCCCAACGGGCCGCCGCCGAGGCGAGCGTGGCCATCAGCGGTCTGACCGTGACCCGTCTGGAACGCCTGGGGCCGAAGGAACTGGTGGTGCGCACCAGCGCGCAGGCCCCGGGAACCAGCTATGTGGTGAATGTGAGCGGCGTGCGGGATCGCAGTCCGGCGGCGAATACCGCGCCGGTCAGTGGGAGCTTTACCGCCTACGCGAAACCGGCGGTCTTTGCCAATGTGCCGGAAATTCCCGGCTACCGGCACCTCCTGAGTCTGGCGATGCCATCGAACAGTCCTCACTACAATACCAACGGCGTCCCGTATGGGCTGGACGAGACGAAATACGGGGAATTTCCCTTTGATCGCGTGGCCTATCTGATGGAGCTGGACGGCCGCTGGGCCTACGCGTCCTACGACGCGCCGGTGACCAGGCTGAGCCAGGTCGGCGTGCCGGTCGCCGCCGCTCTGGCGTCGCCGGTGCAAGGCACGGTGACGCATCTGAATGTGGTCTCCAATGCCGCCGGTGTGGTGAACGGGACCGACCTGGCGACGGGGAACATCGAGTTTTGGTCCGGCAACTATGAGCAGGCCAACGCGGTGGCAATCCCCGGCGCGAGCGACGCCACCTACGACTTCGGTGACCGGATGACGCTGGGGTCTTACGGCTGCATGCAGATCCACAATCGCGGCGCGAGCCAGACGATCATGGCCTTCAACAACTGGTCGGATAATTCTCAGCCGACCGACCTCGGCATCGGCAACAATCCCGGCCCGGTCAATGGCGGGGTCGACTGGACCTTTGCGGGCAATGGTGCGAGCTATGCGAATAGGAATCTCTTCGTGCTGGTCCGGCCGGCGCTGGTGGGCGTGCTGCCGCTGTATTCTCAGCCGGGCGACAAGAGCGTGGCAGCGGGAGGAAATGTCTCCTTCACGGTCACGGTGGGTGGCGCCGGTCCCTACACCTATCAGTGGCGGCACGACGGAGTGGCGATCTCAGGCGCGACGCAGCCGTGGCTGGATCTGACCAATGTCGCGGGCAGCGCGGCCGGGAGCTACGATGTGATCGTAACCGGCGGCGATGGCTCGACCGTGCTGAGTGACGCAGGGATTCTGACGGTGCCGGGCTCGCCGGCTGTGCCTCCGTCGCGGATCGTCCGCAATGGCGACGGAACGATCAGCGTGACCTTCTACGGAGATCCGGGCGTCAGCTATGTCCTGCAGCGCAGTTTAACGCTGGCGGCGGGAGACTGGACGACGCTCCAGACCTCCACTGCGGCGGAGAATGGCGAGATGAACTACCTGGATGCCGCTCCACCTCAGCCGAAGGCGTTCTATCGCGCGGCGAAGGCTCCGTAGGGCGGCGGCAGGATCATGCGGCGTTGCTCTTTTCGAATGCGAGGGTTCAATTCCCGGCGTGATCCCTGACGCAACGGAGAAGAAACGTTTGTATGACGAGGCCCGTGCCGCGGTGCTGACGATGTGGGATGGCGAGCCGGACGCGATCGCCCGCATGGCCAGTGCGGCCTGCATTCTGGCTCAGACCATGCCGCATTACTTCTGGACTGGTTTCTATCGCGTGGTCGGTGGGGAGCTGGTGATCGGGCCGTATCAGGGCACGCCCGGCTGCCTGCGAATCAAGTGGGGCAGAGGGGTGTGTGGTGCGGCCTGGTCGACCGGCGAGACCCAGGTGGTGGCGGATGTGCATGCCTTTCCGGGTCACATCGCTTGCGACAGCCGCTCCGAGAGTGAGATCGTGGTGCCGGTGAAGGATTCACAAGGGCGGGTGATCGCGGTCTTCGATGTGGACTCCACCGAGCTGGGGGCTTTCGATGAGGTGGACCGCGCGGCCTTGGAAGGGCTGTTCGGGAAATGGTTAACCTAAATGTAAGGCTTCTCCTGCGAGGTCCGTTCAGGCTAAAGTATCGCCCATGAGTCACCCCCGTTCCCCCAAGGCTGGAGGCGCCAGCGCTGGAAAGCTACGGATGCGGCTGCTGGCGACCGCGGCGGTGCTGGTTGCCGGCGGGATCGGTCTCGGGTTCATCGCAGGAAAAGGATACCGGCCCACCAGGAAGGCGGTCTCGACTTCCAAGCCCTCTGCGGAGGCGAAGCCGGACGGTCCCGACGCCGATCTGCTGAAATCGGCAGAAGAAAAATACGAGATCGAGTTGGCCGCGAAGGATCAGGAGATCGCCCGGCTGCGTGGGCAGGCGGGTGGTTCCGGCAAGGGGCCGGGATCTTCCGAAGACGGCGGCGAGCTGCCGCCGGT
>JAQGPE010000528.1 GCA_028293225.1 Akkermansiaceae bacterium
CTTTCCCGCCGCCCTGCTCGCCTGGCTGCTGGCGGCATCGTGGGCGCTCGGATTTCAGGGAATCGCGCCGCTTGCCACGCTGGCCGCACTGCGCGATGCCGTCTCCGACAGCGGCCGGGCGGTCCGGGGCTTTCGCCTGGAGGGGGTGGTCTGCGCGGTGAACCGCCCGGCCGGACTGGTGGCGCTGCGCGATGCCTCCGGCGTCGAGCTGCTGGAAATGGCCTCCGTGCCGGAAACTCTCGCGACCGGCAGCAGCGTGGTGATTGAAAGCGATCCCTGCTCCGTCACGCGCGGGCCGCTGGCGCTCCAGCTCGGTACGGGACCTGTCGTAGAAATCGACGGCCAGCATCCACCCGCCATGCGTTCCGGCCAGGTCTACCTGAATGCGGGCATGCAGCCGCTGCGGGTCGAGTGGTTCAATGGCGTCTCCTCCCTGCAACTGGAGGTCGACTTCACCCGGCCCGGGGTCGAACGCCGCGCTCTTGAGGCCGCGGATCTCTGGCGCCCGGACGGCAAGGGCGGCTTCGCACCAGGCGTGGACTTTGCTGCTTATGAGGGGCTCGACTGGGTGGCGCTGCCGGATTTCTCCAGGCTTCAGCCGGTTGCCACCGGCACCGTGCCGGAGCTGGATCTGGGCGTGCGCAGTCGCGAGGAATTCTGCGGCCTGGTCTTCAACGGCTATCTGAAGGTGCCGCGACCGGGCATCTACGACTTCCGCCTGACTTGCGACGATGGCGCCCGCCTCTTTGTCGGCCAGCCGGAGATCCACTGGACGGTTCAGCCCGCCGATTCCGCGCACCCCGTGACGGCGGCTCCTTTTGCGAAGGCTTCCTCCGGTCAATGGGCCGTCGCGGAGGGAATGGTCAGCTTTGCCACCGACGAAAGCGGCCTGCTGAAATTCGAGCTCAGTGACAGCTCCGCGACCATTCCGGTGACCCTCGCCGATCCAGGGCCACACCGGGCCGCCACGATCCTGCGCAAGCGCGTTCGCGTCACCGGCCTCAGCCGCGCCGGCGGGCTGGTGGCCATCGACCCGGCCCAGCTGGAAATCCTGGCCGGCAAGCCGGAGCAGGACGAGACCCTCACTCAGGCCGTGGAGATCCGCCGCCTGAAGCCGGAGCAGGCCGCCAAGCCGTATCGGGTGATGCTGGAGGGCGTCGTCACCATGGCGAACACCCAGGCGCTGGTGCTGCAGGACTCCAGCGGCGGCGTCTACGTCCACTACATCAGTGCGACTTCCTCCAATGCCCCGAAACCCGGCGAGCGCTGGCGGATCGAGGGCACCACCGCGCCGGGGGATTTCTCTCCGGTCGTGATTGCTGCGGAGGCCACTTATCTCAGCGTCGACCAGCTTCCGAAGCCGGTGCGTCCCACCTGGGAGCAACTCCTCAGCGGCACGCTCGATGCCGAGCAGGTGGAGATCGAGGGCGTGGTCGTTTCCGCCACCGACTCCGAGGTCAGGCTGCTGACGCGCGACGGGGTCGTGAGCATCTCGCACCACCCGCTGTATCCGCTGCCGGTGCTGGCGCTTTCCCCTGCGGAGCGTGACGCCCTGACCGGCAGCGTGGTGAGGTTTCGCGGCGTCTATGCCTCCAGCTGGGACAAGGCGATTTCCCGGGTCCATCCCGCCGAGCTGAAACTGGGCAATGCCACTCTAACCGTGGACGAGCCCGCACCCGCCGATCCCTTCGCCGCGGCGCCGATCCGCGCCGCCGACCTGCTGCGCTTCACCTCCCAGTCCAGCGCCCTGCAGCGGGTGAAAGTCAGCGGCACGGTCCTCCACGCCCAGCCGCCCGAGTTCCTGCTCAGCGATGGCGCGCAGGGTTTCCGGGTGGTCAGCGCCCAGGACTCCGCCCTGCAACCCGGCGATCAGGTCGAGGCGGTTGGCTTTCCCCGGCTCGGCGGCCCTTCGCCGGTGCTGCTGGAAGGCCAACTGCGCAAAACGGGTGCTGCGGCTTTGCCGGAGGCGGCGGGGATTTCTCCAGCGGCCCTGCCCGACTCGAAGCTCGACTCCACCCGCGTGACGATCGAGGCAACGGTGCTGAGCGACTCGCTGCGTCAGGACGAACGCGTGCTGGAACTCCACACCGGCTCGAATCATTTCTTCGCCTTCATCCCGGCCTGGATCGCGCTGCCGGACAAGTTCGAGCGTGACACGGTGCTGCGGCTCACCGGGACTTACGTCAGCGCCTCGACCGATCGCGCCCTGGCCAGCCCGGATCCCTTCGAACTGCGGCTGGACCGGGCGGCGGATCTCGTCGTCCTGCAGCGCGGCCCGTGGTGGACCATCCGCCACACGGTGATCGTGATCTCGATTCTCTCCGGCAGCCTGATCCTGTCCGCCCTCTGGGTCACGGTCCTGCGCCGCACCGTGGCGAAACGCTCGAACGAACTCGCCCGGGAAATCGAGGAGCGCGAGTCGGTGGAGCGCCATCGCATCATGGAGCAGGAGCGCAGCCGGGTCGCGCAGGACCTGCACGATGAACTCGGGTCCGGCCTGACCGAGGCGGGCATCCTCACCGCGCTGTTGAAGAACCCGGCGATCGAGCAGGACAAGAAAAGCGGCTACCTGACCCAGCTCAGCGCGGTCTGTTTCTCGCTGGTCACCGGGCTGGATGAAATCGTCTGGGCGGTCAATCCGCGCTACGACTCGGTGGCGGACCTGGCCGGGTATTTCTCGATGTTCGCCCAGCGCTTTCTCGGGCTCGCCGGGATCCGCTGCCGGCTGAAAATCGATGACGCCATCCCGGAACTGCCGCTCGACTCCCGGCGGCGTCACGGCATTTTCCTGGCGCTGAAGGAAGCGCTCAACAACGTCGTCCGCCACTCCCGCGCGGAGGAAGCCCACCTGACCATCGAGGTCGTGGAGGAGCAGCTGCGGATCGCCCTGGCCGATGACGGCTGCGGCTTCGATTCCTCTCCCGCCGCTCCCGGCAGCGATGGCCTGCGTGGCATGCGGGAGCGCATCGCCCAGCTCGGCGGCGTCTGCCTGGTCGAGTCCGCCGCGGGGCAGGGGACCACCATCCGCTTTCACCTCTCACTCGAAAGGAACTACCCATGACCCGCATCGGCATCGTCGAGGACAGCAGAACCACCCGCGAAGGCTTGCGAACGATCATCGATCTCTCGCCGGACTATCACTGCGTGGGCGCATTCGAAACCGCGGAAGAAGCCCTGCGGCTGCTGCCGAAACAGGCGCCCGACGTGGTGCTGATGGACATCCAGCTGCCGAGCATGTCAGGCATCGAGTGCGTCGCCCAGCTCAAGCGGCTGCTGCCGGAGGTGCTGGTCATCATGGTCACGGTGTATGAAGATCCCGACCGCGTCTTCAGCGCCCTGCGCGCCGGGGCGTCCGGCTATCTGCTGAAGCGCTCGGCTCCCGATGAGGTCATCAGCGCGATCCGCGAAGTGCAGGGCGGCGGTGCCCCGATGAGCGGAGAAATCGCGCGCAAGGTGATCCAGTATTTCCGCGACCAGTCGGCCACGGTGGTGGAGGTCGACAACCTGACCGCCCGGGAAAGGGAGGTGCTGGAACTGGTGGCGCATGGCTTCAACAACAAGGAGGTCGCCGGGCGTTTGCACGTCACCGTCGATGCCGTCCGCTGGCACCTGAAGCACATCTACGCCAAGCTGCACGTCCACTCCCGCACCGAGGCCGCCCTGAAATTCCGCGGCCCGCAATAAGGCGGATCGTTCTTCGCTCTGTCCTCCTCAAGTCTTGTGTCTTGAGTCTTCAAGTCTTGCGTCTTCGCGCTCCGGCGCGGCAAACCCTGCCCACTTGGGGAGCTAGGCGGGCCAGCGGCCGGTCCCTACTTTCAGAGGCTCCGGCATTTCGTAAAATCCCTGCCGGACCCCAGATCGATGACCCGACGCATTTTCTCTCCCCGCCGTGCCCTCGCCGCCGCCGCGGCCGGCATGGCCCTGCTGACGCTGGCAACCCCGGCCCTGGCCGATGGCCCGAAGGTGGTGAACATCATCAACTTCATCCGCGGCGTCGAACCGCGTGCGAACGTCGATCTGCTCGACCCGGTCATCAAGCAGATCCAACTGGCCAAGGCCCACAACCTGCCGACGACCTTTCTCATTCAGTATGATGCTCTGATTAACCCGGACTTCGTCAACCTGCTGAAAAGCCAGCTCGGACCGAACGACGAAATCGGCGCCTGGCTGGAAGTCGTGCAGCCACAGGTCGAGTCCGCCGGGCTGGTCTGGAAGGGCCGCTGGTCCTGGGACTACAACACCGCCGTGGGGCTGACCGAGGCCTATGCGGTGGAGGACCGCAAGAAGCTGATGGACGTCTACATGGCCAAGTTCAAGGACACCTTCGGCTACTACCCGAAGTCGGTCGGCTGCTGGGTGCTCGACGCGCCGACGCTCAACTATCTCTCGGACCAATACCACATCGTCGCGGCCTGCAATTGCAAGGACCAGAGTGGCACCGACGGCTACACGCTGTGGGGCGGCTACTGGAACCAGGCCTACTATCCCAGCCGCCTGAACGCCTTCATGCCCGCGCAGACCGCGGAGCAGCAACTCAACGTGCCGGTCTTCCGCATGCTCGGCAGCGACCCGGTCTACCAATACGACGACGGCCTGGGCAATGAGCGGCAGGGGGTCATTTCCCTGGAGCCGGTCTACCAGCCGGGCGGCGGCTCGCCGGACTGGGTGCGCTGGTTCTTCAACGCGAACTTCAATGCGCCGTGCCTGAACTTCGCCTATACCCAGGCCGGGCAGGAAAACTCCTTCGGCTGGCCGGCCATGTCGGCGGGTCTCACCGATCAGTACACGCTGATGCAGCAGCAGGCCGGGCAGGGGAAAATCCGGGTCGAGACGCTGTCGCAATCCGGCGCGTGGTATCGCAGCAACTTCGACAAGACCCCCGCCACCGCGGTCACGGCGCTAAGCGACTTCGACAACCAGGGCAACCGCAGCATCTGGTATGAGAGACGCTACTACCGGGTCAATGTCTCCGGGGAGTGTAATGCGTGGCGCATCCGCGATCTTCATGTCTTGTACGAGCAATACCCCG
>JAQGPE010000561.1 GCA_028293225.1 Akkermansiaceae bacterium
TCCAGCCCGACTCAGAAACACCACCACATCCACATTTTGACAGTGGCCGCTCCCTCGCTATGATCCGCGTCCCGGTGCGCCGGAAACCTTCACAACCGACTTACCATGAGCGAAGCCACCCTTGAAAAGCATGTCTTTCAGGCCGAGATCAAGCAACTGCTCGATCTGGTCGTCCACTCCCTCTACACCGACCGCGAGATCTTCCTGCGCGAGCTGATCTCGAACGCCTCCGACTCCATGGAGAAGCTCCGCCACCTGTCCGGGGTCGAAAAGGACATCCAGGACGGCGAGCTGCCGCTGGAAATCACCATCACCACCGACGCGGAAGGCAAGACCCTCACGATCGAGGACCGCGGCATCGGCATGACCCGCGAGGAACTCGTGGAAAACCTCGGCACCATCGCCCACTCCGGCACCAAGTCCTTCCTCCAGGCCATGAAGGAAAGCGGCGGCTCCCCGGGCAACATGATCGGCCAGTTCGGCGTCGGCTTCTACTCCGCCTTCATGGTGGCCGATGAGGTCAAGGTCTACACCCGCTCGTGGCGCAAGGACGGCGAGGGCCTGGTCTGGACCAGCGACGGCGCCACCGGCTACACCATCGAGGACGCCCCGGAACAGACCCGCGGCGTGAAGATCGTCCTGCACCTGAAGGAGGACCAGTCCGAGTATTCCGAAGAGTCCCGCGTCAAGCACCTCATCGAGACCTACAGCAACTTCGTCGGCTTCCCGATCCTGCTCGACGGCGAGCGCATCAACCAGGTCGAGGCCCTCTGGCTGAAGAGCAAATCCGACGTCACCGAGGAGGAATACAAGGCCTTCTACCAGTTCACCGCCAAGGCGTATGACGAGCCCGCCTACCGCCTCCACTTCAGCGCTGACGCCCCCATCGCGATCAACGCGCTCATCTTCATCCCCTCGGAAAATTCCGAGCGTTGGGGCATGAGCAAGATGGAACCCGCCGTCGCGCTCTATTCCCGCAAGGTCCTCATCGACCCCTCGCCCAAGGGCCTGCTGCCCGACTGGCTGCGCTTCGTGAAAGGCGTCATCGACAGCGCCGACATCCCGCTGAACATCTCCCGCGAGACCATGCAGGACAGCGCCCTGGTCAGGAAGCTGGGCAGCGTGATCAGCAAGCGCGTGATCAAGATGTTCGAAAAGGAAGCCACCGCCGATCCGGAGAAATACCAGGATTTCTACAAGAAGTTCGAGCGCTTCTTCAAGGAAGGCGTCGCCACCGACTACGCCAACAAGGACGCCATCGCCAAGCTGCTGCGCTTCGAGTCCTCCATGACGGAGGAGGGCAAGGTCTCCAGCTTCACCGACTACGTTTCCCGTAGCAAGGACGGCCAGGACAAGATCTACTACATCGTCGGACCCAGCCGCGAGCAGCTGGAGAGCAGCCCCTACCTGGAAGCCTTCAAGGCCCGTGGCCTGGAGGTCGTCTACTTCACCGACGCCGTCGACGAATACGTCCTCGACTCCCTCGGCGAGTTCGATGGCAAGAAGCTCACCTCCATCAGCAACGCCGGCGTCGAGCTGGAGGATTCCGCCACCGAAGGCGACTCCCTCAGCGAGTCCGAGACCGAAGCGCTCTGCGCCTTCCTCAAGGAAGAGCTCGGCGACAAGGTCACCGCGGTGGCCAGCGGCAAGCGCCTCGTCGACAGCCCGATCATCGCGCTGGTCCCCCAGGACGGCATGACCCCGCAGATGCGCCGCATGATGAAGGCCATGGACGAGAACTTCAAAGACGAGGTGAAGGTCGAACTGGAGATCAACCCGCGTCACCCGCTGATCAAAAAGCTCGCCGCCGCCCGTGAGTCGAACCCGGAGGTCGCCGGCCTGGTGGCCCGCCAGCTTCTCGACAACTCGCTCATCGCCGCCGGCCTCCTCGACGACGCCCGCGACACCATCAGCCGCATGAACACCCTGATGGAAAAAGCCATCGGCTGAGTCCCGCCGGACCTCACCATCTCCCCAAAAGGGCGGCCCGCAACGGCCGCCCTTTTTCGTGCCGCTCTCTTGAAAGGGCCCCAAAGCCAGCGACGACGAAACGGTTGCCAACCGATACTTCAAGGATCCACCTCAAACCGGTAAAACCCCGACAACCTCCCCACCTCCACACTCGCAATCTTCGTCACCATTTCCCCGGTGCCCGCAATCGCATCACCCACATCCTCCCACGGCCCCGTCAGCACTCCGCTGGCATCCTTCTGCAGCTGATAGACATGCCCTTTCAGCGCATAGAGTGAAAAGGTCAGCACCAGCCCGCTCACCGACAGGCTTTGCTTCACCGACCCCGGCTCCAGCACCACGCCGTCACCGCTGATCGTCGCGCTCACCCTTCCGGTCGATGAAATCTTATCCAGGGTGCCCTGGTTCACCAGCGTCCCGCCGACACTCAGATCCGCCGGCCCCTTCACATACACAACCCCCGGATTCGTCAGATCCCCCGCGACCGCCACGCTCCCTCCGGAAAGCACCAGCGCGCCCTGGTTCACCACGCTACCCAGGGCCAGTTCGCCGCCGTCCCAATAGAACGCCGCTCCCTCCGGAATCACCAGCTCACGCCCGGCATACGTGCTCCGTCCCGCCGTCACCGTGCAGTCTTTCACCGCGATCGTCCCGCTTCCGAGGTCCGCCCCCGCCCGGAAGCCCGCGCGGTCGAAGGTGAACCCCGCCGGGCTGAGGTCCGCCCCTGTGAAGGCCGAAACCAGCACCCCGTCGGAGCTGCGCACCAGCGCCGCCCGATAGTCGATCCCCGCATTCGCATTCCGGGTCAGCGTCAGGATCAGCCGGTATTCTCCCGCCGTGAAATCCACCGGCGCCAACCGATAGGCCGCCTGGGCCGAAGCCACATCCGAGGTGGTGTAAAAAGGCGTGGCATTCCCCGCCGGCTTCTTCCACAGGTTCTGACTGCCGTCCGCCGCGGTGTCGTTCGCCGCCAGATAGCCGGTCCAGCCACTCACTCCCGGTTGCGCATTCGAGCTGAACAGCCCCCATGCAAAGCGGCTGGCCGATGGCATCGCTTCCGCCATGGTCCCGTCAAAGCTCACCTTCGCCGACAGCGTCACCGTGTCGCCCGTCTCGCTCAGCGTGACCGGCGAAAAGGCCGCATCGAGCGCGCTCACCGCCGCCCCGTTCTGCCAGCCGGGCGAGGCCGTCGCCCCACCCGTGATCTCCGTCGCCGCCGTAGCAGGACTGCTCCACGGCCCGCTCACCGGCATCACCAGCTCGCTCGTCGCCGGCGTCGCGAAATCCCCGCCCGTGCCCCAGGCCGATGGCGCCGGCCCCATCACAAAGGCCAGCGTCCCGCCGCCCTGGATGTCGGCGTGGTGGATGACCGGCACGTCCAGCGCCACGCCGTTCAGCGTCGCCGACTGCACATACAGATTGCGCCCGCCGCTGTTCGCCGCCGTCACGGTGAAGGTCTTGCCATTGGCCAGATTGAACTCCAGCCGCGGCACCCGGCTACCATGCAGATAGTAGGTGTCCTGGCCGCCCACCGGAAAGAACCCCGCGGTCAGGAAAAAGTACAGCGACGACATCGCCCCGGAGTCCTCGTCCCCGGTGAAGGAGTAGTCGCCGTATTTCTGCCGCAGCTGATCCGCCCAGTAGGACGCCAGGTAGGGCCGCGACGCATGGCTGAACAGCCAGATGGTCTGGAAGCACGGCTCGTTGGTGAAATCGATGTAGGCCGCACTGTTCTTCCCATACGCGAATTCCATCCGCTGCAGGAACCGCGCCCGGCCGCCCATCTTCGCGATCATCTCGTCCCGCGCGTGATGCACGTTGAAGGAGTAGTTCCACGGCGTGCCCTGGTAGAAGTCG
>JAQGPE010000568.1 GCA_028293225.1 Akkermansiaceae bacterium
CTGATCTGAAAGTACTCGCCCAATCAGAAGAGTCCGGAATCTTCCTGATCGAAGATTCTGAGAACCAGCGGTTCTACGTTCTCAACCACCTCGAATACGAGGCCGATACCCTGAAGAGGGAATACGATAGGGATGTCGCTGACGGCACTCGCCCGCATCTCCCTCACAACTATTTTCCCGACAACGATCCGGCGCTGCCCCCGCGCATGACCTGGCGATCGCATCGAACACTGCTGTTCAGCAACTGGATCAACATCGTCTATCAGGGAACTCCCTACAATCTGGACGAAATCTGATTTTTGACTGAGGCTCCAAGCCGCGTTTTTCACCCGCCGGCCTGCTTCAGGCGTTCCAGGTTGTCCTCGGAGGGCTTGTGCTTGTTGAGGGCTCCCTGGCGGAAGTAGTGCTTGGCGCTTTCCGTGTCCTTGGAAATGCCGAAGCCGAGGGCGAAGCAGACGCCGAGGTTGTTGGAGGCGGTGTAGTAGTGCTCGTTCGAGGTCTTCGAGCGGCCCCAGGCTTCAACGAAGAGATTGTAGGCCTTCTTTTCGCTGATCTCCGTGCCGGTGCCGGTGGCGTGACACTGGGCCAGCAGGTCGCTGGATTTGTAGTGGCCGCGCTCGTGCAGACTATCCAAAAGCCGGACGGCCTCGTTAGCGGCGCGGCCGATCTTGCCGCGCAGAATCATCGCCGCCAGCAAGTAGTCGGTCTCCTCGCCGGGCTGGATCTCACGGAGTTTTTCCATGCAGGCCAGCGCCTGGGCGGGCTCCGGCGGATGAGAGGGCGTGCCACTTTCCAGCAGCTTGCAGAGGGCTGGCAGAGCCTCGGTGGCGCCGCGGTCGACAGCCATCTTGAGCCAGGAAAAGGCTTCGTCGGCGTCCTTCGAGAGCAGCGCCTGGCCCAGGCGGGAGGCGGCAGGGGCGGAGCCGAGATTGGCGGCCTCTTCCAGGACGAGCAGGGTGTCGGAATGGGTCAGCGCTTCCTGGGGCAGGTGCGCCGAGCAGTAGTCGAGGCGGCCGAAGAGATCCGGGTCCGGCGAGGTCATACCGGTCAGGGCCTTGGCGGCGGCGCGCAGCCCGCCGAGCAGGTCGCCGGCCTGGATCAGGGCATCAATGTCGGCGGCGATTTCCTGCGGCGGCTTGGCACGGGCGTCGCCACCGAGCGTCGGGCCGGCCGGAGCGGCGGGGAGGGGTAGGGGGATCGGGATGACCCGGGCCTTTTTCGGCCGCACCGGATCGAGCCAGGCCTGGCGGGCGGCGACGGCGTTGAAGTCGCGGTAGGAGGCTTCGTCGAGAAGCTTCACGGCGAGTTCCTTCCACACGGCGCCTTCCTTGCCCAGGGCGGACCAATCGGCGCCGTCGGCACGCACCAGTGCGTCCACAAAGGACAGCTGGCTGGTGTCGGAGGTCGCCATCTGGTAGAGAATCAGCCCGAGCGCGCGGAAGTCGTCCTGCTTGCGGACCTTGCGCGCGGTTTCCGGCGTTTCGATGGTGTCGGTGAGAAAGATCTCCGCCTCCTGAATCGGCCCTTTGCCGATCAGGATGTTCGACAGCTTCAGATTGCCGTGGGGCGTGTTGACCTCCGGCTGGTGCAGGAAGCACAGCGAGGTCCAGGCGCCGGCGATGATCTGGTGGAGCATCGCCGGGTTCGGCACCACGCGGGTGCGGGCCAGCGCGGTCAGGCTCTGCGGATGGTGTTCGCGCAGCAGATAGGGGAACTGATCGATTTCACCGACCTCCAGGATTCGCGGGAAGAAATGGTGGTCAGCCTGCTCAGAGACCAGCCAGTTCATTTGGAGGTGCTGGATCTTGGCCGGTCCGGCGACGGCCTTGTCGCCGGCGCCGCCGCTGTTGGGATGGGCCGCGGTCGACCATTGGTCGGCGCTGCGGGTGCTCCAGCGGCCGGTGTCCCAGATCCCGGAGGACGAACCCGCTCCGGCGGCGTCCTTTTCGTAGAGTTTCAGCACCAGCGAACCCGGCGCACCGCGACCGCGAAGGTCCTGCACCTGATAGCTGCGGGCTTCCGAGGCAAAACTGTCACTCAGGTCGGCCTGCTGCTTCAGCCCCAGGCGATCGAAGACGGATGCGGCAATGTCGAGCATGATGGCGGGCGGGACGCGCTCAGTTCGGCAGCAGACCCTGGCGGCCGAGGCGCACCGAAATCGGGTTGGCGACGGGCATTTTCGGGTCGATTCCCGGCTGGCGCTTGAGCGGGATTTCCATCATGCGGGCGTCGCCTCCACCGCCGGTGTTCGGCAGTTTGGCGATGATCAGGATCGTGTCCTGGCCATCGCGGGAAGGAACTTTCATGGTCGTCGGGCCTTTGCTGCCGGAAGCGCCGAAGACGCGCTGTTCCGCGCCGCCGCCCGGGCTCTTCCAGTAATTGTCAGCGCCCATCACCTTGTACTGTCCCACCTGATCGGCCTTCATGGAAAGGACATGGACGGGAATGGCATTGGCGGAGGCGGCCTCGGCGTCCGGGTAAATGGTCAGGGAGAATTCACCGGCCTTGATCGGCGCGCCGATGGCGGCCTGGGCATTCGCGTCGGCGGCGGCTTTCACGGTCATCGCTTCCTGGGCGGCCTGGGCGGCAGGCGACATGATCGGCACTTGGCCGCCAGGGCCCGCGCCGCCGCCGGCACAGGAGGAAAGACCGAGAACGCAGACACCGGTAAGCAGGAGGAGGTTGCTTGTTTTCATGACCTAATGCACAAGTGATAGCTCTCTGGAGAGGCTGCGCTCAAGCAAAATCAAGGCCATCCGGGCGGAGGCGCACCGAGAAAACACTTGCGGAACCCGGGGAGCGGACGGCTACGTTACCCATCTTGCCGGAACCATGGAGTTGATCAATTTACAGGTTCCAGATTGCAGCGGCTTGTCGGTCGCGGTCGAAGCGACCCGTGACGCGGTGGCTCGCCCCTGCATGCTGGAGGTGCGCGCGGAGGCGGTGGTCTTCCTCGGGGCTCTCTGCGATCCTGCTGGTGCGGCCCGCGAGTGGGTGGAAATCCGGGTGCAGGAGATCGCCGGGATCGAAGGCATGCTCGACGCCTCGGCCGGCTCCCTCACCAACCCGGTCCTGGACGCCCGCTGGAAGCGCATGGTCGACGGCCACGCCCGCAGCGACCGGGAGGCTCTCTTTCGGGGTCCCTGGGAGCAGGTCCACGGCGAACCATGGTTTCTGAACGCCGCGGGAACCGAGCGGGTGCGGCCGCCGGGCAACTGGCAGCTGTGTCTCGACGATGACCTGCTGGCCCGGCACCGGCTGGCGACCTTCTCGGAGAGCTTTCACCGCTATCTGGTCTCGAAAGATGGCGGCGAGGAAATCTTCGTGCCTCTGACCGAAGGCGCTTCGCGTTCACCATCGACCCGGGAGTTTGGCGAAATTTTCAAGGACCTGCAGGTGCTCAATCGCGAGGGGGGCCTGCTGATGATCCGCCGCCTGCCAGGGCTGAAATTTGAGGACTTCGTGGATTTCCTCGGGGGCAAGGATTTCGGCGGTGATCCGCATGAGCTGCTGCGGGTTCCCGCGGTCGGGCCCTACAAGGGCTTCGTCGAGAAGAACGCCTATGGCCAGGCAGGGGTAGGCTTCATCCACGGTCGGACGAATGTTCCCGAGCGGGTCGCGGAGATCCTGTTTCTCAAGCTGACCGCTCTGCGCGGCGCCTTCGATTCCGTGAGCGATGCGATCGCCGCCCAGAAGCTGCCGTTCCTGAGTCTGCGCGGTGAGTCCTTTTCCGTCTCCATTACCGACCCGGCTCCGGGACTGCCGTTTCTCTGGAACCACCGGGTCCACCAGTCCGCCGTTAGCACGGTCGTGCCGGTGGCGCTGGGAGTGGGAAATGAGGAGATGTTGCTGCCTTGCGTGGACGTTCCGCGCTCGGTTTACCGGGCGGAGCGGCTGGCTGCGGCAACCGAGGGCCAAGCGCGGGTGCGGGTCCGCAAGATCACCCCGCCCGACGACGGCGGCCTTTCGGTGATTGAAGGCACGCTCCAGACCGATGAGTCACTGCAGGCTTCCCGCAAGGATCTGCTGGAACTCGACCTTCGCCTGGCCAAGGGCAAGCGCTTCAAAGTCTACGGCAACTTCGTGGCCCAGCGCCCGACCGCCGGGGAAAACCGCTTCCTGTCGCTGCCGCTGGCGGTGCCGCCCGACGTGATCGAGGAACTCGAGCGCGGCGGCATGCAGTTTTCGGAGCGCGTGGACTTCCGGGTTCTGCCGCGGCTGGGCGCCACCTGCGACCTTTTCTCGATGGGGATCCTGGCGGTCCGGACCCTCCTCTGCGGCCCGAACCGGCTGCTGGCGGAACTGGTCGATGACCTGCTGGGTCTGGTGCACGCCTACGGTGGGACTTTCGAGGCCAGCGAATGGGACACCGGCTCCGGGCAACTGGCGGGTTTCATCGCCAGCGACAAGGGGGCGGCCTGGCGCGACAAGCTCGGCTCGATCTGCATCGCGGAAGGAATTTCCGCCGAGGACGCGGCGGCGGCCATTCCGAACCAGCTGTGGTGGCAGATCGTCGAGTTCATCGGCCGCCTGTTCCCGGGTGAGATGCCAGGAGCTTTTGCGAAGGACTTCGACGACTTCGAAGCGCGAGCGCCGGAGCGGGTGTTTGCCGAGCCGATCGAGGCGCTGGACGGCCTGGTGCAGGCGGCGCGCAGCCTGTTGTTCGGAAATCCGGTGGCCAGCCGGGAAATCCTGACGGTGATCCGCGGTCTGGCGGCAAAGCACCGCGCCTAGTCCGGTGATGCACTGCGCCTAGTCCGGCGAAGCACCGCGCCTGGTCAGGTGATGGGGCGATGACGGTGCAAACCGCATTCTTCTTACCGCGTGGGGGTTGACGGAGGCGGGTGACCGGATACAGGTAGCGCCCATGACTTCCCAAGACGACACTGCCCCCCTCCCGAGCGAGGTCGATGGTGACATCGAAGCTGGCCTGCCGCAGACCGACCTGATGGCCGATCTGGAGGCTGACGTGATGAAGTGGAAAGAGCTCGCCGTCCGGACCGCCGCAGATCTCGACAATTTCCGCAAACGCTCCGCCCGTGAGCGTGAAGATGCGATCCGCTACGCGAACCAGGGTTTGCTGGAAGATCTGATGCCGGTGCTCGACAATTTCGAGATGGGCATGCTGGCCGCCGCGAAGGACCAGGGCTCGATGATTTTCATCGGCATGGACATGGTCCGCCGCCAGTTCAATGACTTCCTGGCCAGCCAGGGCGTCACCGAGATTGTCGCGGAGGGCAAGCCTTTCGACCCGAAGATTCACGAAGCGGTTTCCCAGGAAGCCCAGGCCGGGGTTGAGGACGACACGGTTCTCAGGGTGGTGCGCCGGGGCTTCATGCTCCGCGATCGCCTGCTGCGCCCGGCCAGCGTCGTGGTGGCAAAAGCTGCAACTGAGGAAGGCTGAGCATGGCATCCAAGCGCGACTATTACGAAGTTCTTGGCGTCGCCCGCGATGCCAGCCCGGACGAGGTCAAGAAGGCCTACCGCAAGCTCGCCGTGAAGTTCCACCCGGACAAGAACCCGGGCGATCACGAGGCGGAGGAGAAATTCAAGGAACTCGGTGAAGCCTATGAGGCGCTGAGCGATGCGGACAAGCGCGCCGCCTACGATCGCTACGGCCATGCGGCTTTCAGCGGTCCGGGTGGCGGCGGCGGTTTCGGCGGCGGCAGTCATGTCGATCCGATGGACTTGTTCTCGCAGGTCTTCGGCGGAGCGTTCGGTGGCG
>JAQGPE010000576.1 GCA_028293225.1 Akkermansiaceae bacterium
CGCCTGGGAATCGGACAGGACGTATTCGATTTCCGGGCGGGTGGCGGAAAGAGCCAGCGGGATCGCGATGCCACCGGCCCGCCAGATCGCCCACTGCATGACCACCCAGGCGAAACCGGCCGGCGCCATGAAGGCAATACGGGCTTCAGCCAGGTCTGCGGCTCCGGCGAGCAGTTGAAAGGCCAGGAGCGCGGAGGCCTCCAGCAGCTCGCGGTAGCGGTGGTCCTGATGGGCGCCCGACCGGATGGCGATCCGGTCCCGGTGATCCCGGGCTCTCGCGATAAGTGGTAGTTCTTGCACGGTGGTTGAGCAGGCTCAGGCAACCTGGCGGATCAGGAAATACATAACCGACGGGCCCAGGAGACATCCCAGGCCGGTGTGGAAGGTGGCCGTCATCGCGCCGTAGGGAACCAGTTTGGGATCGGTCGCCGCGAGGCCGCCGGCGACGCCGCTGGTGGTGCCCATCAGGCCGCCGAAGATCAGGGCGGTGCGCGGGTTGTTCAGGCCGATCGATTTCGCGATGAAAGGAGTGCCGATCATCACCAGGATCGCTTTCACCAGTCCGGCGGCAACGCTCAGTGCGATGATGTCGGAGCTGGCGCCAAGAGCGGTGCCGGTGACCGGCCCGACGATGAAGGTCGCTGCGCCCGCGCCAATGGTCGTCATGCTGACCGCGTCGGTGTAGCCGAAGGCGCGGGCGACCCCGGCCCCGACGATGAAGGGGACGAAGACGCCGACCAGCAGGGAGACCACGCCGCCCAAGCCGGTCTTGCGGATTTCGCCGAGGTGGACGCCCATCGAGGTGGCGACGATGGCGAGGTCGCGGATCATGTTGCCGCCCATGAGGCCGATGCCGGCGAAGATGGGCAGGTCGGCGATGCCCTTTTTCCCATGGGTTTCCATCCCGCCGAAATAAGCCATCAGCAGGCCGAGCATGATGGCGATGGCCGAGCCATGAAGGCGGCCGCGGGTGAGGCGATGCGAGAGAAAGTAGGAGAAGCCGACGGTCAGGCCGATCACCGCGAAGGCGGTCACCAGCGAGTAGTCCACGAATACGGATTTGAGGGAATCGGACATGGGGGAGGAGGGAGAGGTTAGTCAATCCAGGGAGTCATCCGTGCGGCCCATGCGGGAAATGACCGGCACCAGCGCCAGGCAGCACAGCACGCTGAGCACCCCGGCGAGAATGGCGGCCGGTCCGCCGGTCACCGCCGAGCGGACGTCCTGGCTGGCGGCCATGGCGACGACGACGGGAATGTAGATGGAGCTCCAGAAAAGGATGCCTGCCTCGGTGGGGGGCCGCATGGCGCCGCGTCTCCGCAGCCAATCCGTCAGGCAGATGAGCAGGAGCATCGCGAAGCCGACGCCGCCGACGTTTACTTTCGGGTCCAGGTGCAACAGGGCGCCGAGGAATTTTCCGACAATCATGCCGGCGATCACGCAAATGCAGAGCAGCGCCGTTCCGTATATGGCCATGGGTTGATAGGGTCTTGGGTTTAGACCCTGCTACCATGGTGTTGCGCTGAGGCCTACGAATATTTTGTATACAGAAATGCTGTCTCGCCTATCGCGGGAATTGTCATTAACCTCGCTGCAATGGGGAGCCGCAGTGCCGATACAATCCGCGAGACCTTGGAGCAGCGTATCATCGAAGGGGATTTCGAAGATGGCGAACGGCTCGATGAAGTCCGGCTGGCGGCATCTTTCGGCGTTTCCCGGACTCCGCTGCGCGAGGCGATCCGGCTGCTGTCCGGCTCCGGCCTGGTCGAGCTGATCCCGAGCCGCGGAGCCTTTGTGCGGCTGCCGGGGATCGTCAAGCTGGTGGAGATGTTCGAAGTGATGGCGGAGATGGAAGCCCTGTGCGGCCGGCTGGCGGCACGCCGCATCTCGCCGGGCGAGCTGACCAAGCTGTCGATCGCGGCCCGGGCCTGCGAGCAATCGCTGGAGAAGAAAGATCCCGACAGCTATTACCATCACAACGAGAGCTTCCACCTGCTGATCTATGAGGCGAGTGGTAACAGCTTCCTGGCAGCGGAGGCGGCGAAGCTCCACAAGCGCCTGCGCCCTTTCCGGCGCATGCAGTTGCGGGTCCGCGGGCGCATCAATCAGTCCATGAAGGAGCACACCCTGATCCTGAAAGCCCTGGAACTGGGTGACGCGGTAGCCGCCGCGGATGCGCTCCGCAGCCATGTGAATGTGCAGGGCGAGAAATTCCACGACCTGCTGGCGAGCTACGAGAAGTCGCCCGCTGGACGGCCGGTTTGAGCGGCTTCTCTGCCCGCACCAGCCGCCGGGGAACTGAGTCCGTTTTCCAACTGAGGCGGAGGCTCAGGCCTTCGTCTCCAGCAGCTTCTTCAGGTTCTCCACGCCCTGCTGATAGGGGTTGCCGACCATCTTCTCCATGAACAGTCCGGCGATCCGCATCATGTAGGACATGTCCTGATCGTAGGCCCAGGTGAGATGGCAGCCGGTGGCGGTCGGCTCAATGCGCATCTGGGCGTCGAACTGACCGGCCATCGGTTTGATCATTTCCAGGTGGTATTTCACCAGCCGGGGCGCCTCGAGTCCGACGATGGTGCTGGTGCCGGAGCCGGACTTCGGGCTTTCGAATTTGTAGACCGAGCCGAGGCCGCTGCCGGTGGTGGTGGCGACTGTTTCCGGGTCCATCTGCACCCATGGGCTCCACTCCTTTTGCCGGCTCTGATCGGAGACAACGGCGAAAGCGGCTTCCGGGCTGGCGGCGATGTCGATGCCGCGCTCGATGTGGCAGTGTTTCGGCAGAGCGAGCGGCGCAATGAGGATGACGGCGAGGATGATGACGACGATTTTGAGGAGGGTGCGTTTCATGGGTGGCGGTTGCGGTGTTCTCTCAAGCGACGAGTGGGAAGCGGCGATAAGGACAGAACCGGCGGACTATTTTTTGACGGGCGGCGTTTTTTCCCGGAGCACGGAGTCGAGGGTCGTGAGCAGGGAGGCCTCGCCTTCCGCATCGCAGTTCAGCGACCAGATCATGACTCCAGCCAGTTGGCGTTCCATGACCAGGCGGGCTTTCGCTTTCATGGTGGGGATGCCATTATACCAGATGGTCGTGCCGGCCTGGTCCTGCTGCTCGGAGCCGGGGAAGGCTGCGACGATCTCGTTGTAACCGAAGTTTCTTTTCGTCACGTTGTCCCCGAAGCCGTAGCCGTAGAATGGGACCCCAAGGACGGCTTTTTCCTTTGGCAGGCCGCGGCTGAGCCAGTAGTCGACGCAGCTCCCGGCGAACTGCAGGGAAGAGTGTTGGCCGGGCTGATCGGGGCTCCAGGGGCCGGTGGCGTCGTAGGCCATGATATTAAGGAAATCGTAGCATTTCAGGGTGCTGTCGGGGACGCGGTCGCCGCCATAGCCTTTGGACAGGGCGGCGGTGAGCAGCTTGCCCTTCGGCTTGAGAAGGGCGGAGAGTTCCTCGATGAAAGGACCGTAGTCGTCGCCGATCGAGGGGCCTTCGATATCGACGTCGATGCCGTCGAGGCCGTGACTCACCACGTATTCGGAGAGTTTGGCGGCGAAATCCTTCCGCTTTTCCGGTGACATCAGCATCTGGTAGCGCGGTTTCAGGACCGGGTCGTCCGAGGCCGAGCCTCCGCCGATGGAGATGAGCACCTTGACCTTTTTTTCCTTGGCTCGGTCGATCACGAACTGGTTGGAGGCCTTGAAGGAGAGTTGTCCGCTGTCGTCGACGGGATTTTCGAAAGCGAGGTTGAGGTGAGTCAGCCTGCCGTAGTCGATCTCCCCGGCGTAGCTTTTCAGGTCGATCCAGTTCGGGACATAGGCGACCACCGTCTTTCGCGGCGCCGGTGGGGCGGGGGCGGCAGCCAGCGGGGAGGCGGCGAGCAAAGGGATGAGGAACAACTGGAGGAGGTTCACGGAAAGAGGGTGAGGAAGAGTTCACCGCTGCTATCGCCCATGGGCGGTGGGCTTGGCGAGGAGCGAATCTGCCTTTTGCTCCTCCCCCGGGGAGGAGAAAGCTGTCGGACAACGGGCCGGAAGGCGGGGCCGTTGGGGATTTCAAATGCCGGGCGCGGAAATCCCGCGGTTGCTTGACAAGGCCGGAGCGGGAGCTTCGTATCCTCGCACCATGAAAACGCTTTTTGCCAGCCTTGCTGGTGTCATTGCCCTGGGAATGTCCGTCGCTTCGGCCGAAGACAACGTTCTCACCCCGATCCAGAAACACGATGGCTGGAAGTTGCTTTTCAACGGCAAGGATCTGAAAGGCTGGAACAACTACAACAGCAAGGACGTGAAGCCG
>JAQGPE010000582.1 GCA_028293225.1 Akkermansiaceae bacterium
GACGCAGCCGGGCACGACCTATTACGAGATGGCCCGGGAGATCGGTGCGGAAATCGCCAACCTGGGATTCACCGTGGTGACCGGCGGCGGGCCGGGGATCATGGAGGCGGCCAACCGCGGCGCGCACGAGGCGGGCGGCCGGTCGATCGGTGTGAACATCGAGCTGCCCTTCGAGCAGAGCCTGAACCCGTATGTGGATCGCTCGGTGACGATGCGCTATTTCTTCACGCGGAAGACGATCCTGATCAAGTACAGCTACGCCTTTGTGGTGCTGCCGGGCGGGGCGGGCACGCTGGATGAGATGTTCGAGACCATGACCCTGATCCAGACCGGCAAGATCCGGAATTTCCCGATCATCCTGATGGGGAAGGATTATTGGCAGCCGCTGATGGACTTCGTCTACCGGATGGCGGAGGAGGGAACCATCAGCCCGAGCGATCCGGATCTGATCTTTTTCACCGACGACATCGGCGACGCGGTGGCGCATCTGAAGCGGCACGCGGTGCGGCAGTTCGGCCTGCGGCAGAGGCATCATCCGACACCCAAGCCGAGCCCGATCCTGGGGGAGAGCGCCACGACGAAAGGCGGCACGCCGGCCTGACCTAGAGGTAGCGCAGTACCTTCGAGAGAAAGCGCCGGGCGTGTTCCGAAGCGGGGTTTTCAAACCACTCGCGAGGCGGGCCGGACTCGATGACCTTGCCCTCCGCCAGGAAAGCCACCTGATCCGCGACGGCGCGGGCGAAGCCCATTTCGTGGGTGCTGAGGACGATGCGTTGGCCGCCTTCCGCGAGTTCCTGGACGAGTTCCAGCACCTCGGCGGTCATCTCGGGATCGAGCGCGGAGGTCGGTTCGTCGAGAAACAGCACGCGTGGCTTCGATGCGACGGCGCGGGCGATGCCGACGCGCTGCTGCTGGCCGCCGGAGAGTTCGGCGGGGCGTTTGTGGGCGTGCGCGAGCAGGCCGAAGCGTTCGAGCGCTTCCTCCGCCGTGGCCTTCGCTTGCTCCGGGGTTTGGCCGTGGACCGTTTCCAGCGGCAGGGTCAGATTCCGCAGGGCGTCGAGATGCGGGAAGAGATTGAACTGCTGGAAGAGGAAGCCGTTGGCGCGGCGGTAGGCGAGCAGGCCGGACTCCGTGACAGGAAGCCTTTCGCCGTGCAGGGTGACGGTGCCGGAGTCAGGGGTTTCCAGCCCGCCGATCACCCGCAGCAGGGTGCTTTTGCCGCCGCCGGAGGGGCCGATGAGGACGAGGACGCCACCCTCGTGGATGGTGAGGTTCAGGTCATTCAGCGCGGCCTGCTTGCCGTACCGTTTGGTCAGGCCGGTGATCTCAAGTCTCATCGCGGAAGCGGCGTTCCAGCCGGTGGGATAGGATGGCGATCGGGGCGGTGAGGATCAGGTAGCCGAGCGCCAGGGGGATGTAGGCTTCCAGGCCGGCATAGCTTTTCGAAACGTAGACGCGCGACTGATAGAAGAACTCCGGCGCACCGATCACGCTGAGGAGCGACGAGTCCTTGATCAGCGAAACGAACTGTCCGGCCACGGCCGGCAGCACGCGGCGCAGGGCCTGCGGAAAAATCACGTAGCGGTAGACCTGGACGCGGTTGAAGCCGACGGCGCGGGCCGACTCCCACTGGGTGCGCGGGATGCTCTCGACCCCGCCGCGGAAGATTTCACCGAGGTAGGCGCCCTCGAACAGCGACAGGAGGATGATGCCGATGATCAGTTTTTCATCCCAGCCGATATTGTCGAGCGGCCGCGACAGCAGCGGGGCGAAGATCAGGAAGTAACCGACCAGCAACTGCACCACCAGCGGGGTCTCGCGGACAAACTCCAGGAACAGCCGGCAGGTCCAGCGCACCACCACCAGCGGGCTGCGCTGGCCAAGCATGAGCAGCAGCCCGACCAGCAGGCTGCCAACCAGAGCGGAAAGGGAGATCCACAGGGTGGTCTTCCAGCCTTTGAACAGCAGTTCGCGGGCTTCCCACGGTCCCTGCCAGTTCCACCCGCCGCGCAGGCCGGAGAAGATCAGGAAGCAGAATGCGGCGAAGCTCAGAACGATCGCGAGGCCGGCGATCAGGTTCCAGTTGCGGCGGGAGGCGGTCATGCTTTCAGAGCGTGGCCAAGCAGGAGCAACGCCAGATCAGCGCAGGATGAAGGGAATCCCCATCTGCTCGAGGGTTTTCTTTTCCTCGCTCAGGTACTGGCTGCCCAGTTTGTCGAAGCCGCCGTCCTTGCGGAAATGTTCGATGAAGGCGTTGACCTTGCCCTTGAGATCGTCGTTGCCCTTGGCGATGCCGACGGCCCAGGATTCCTCGACGAAGGGCCGCAGCAGCGCTTTGGTGGTGTCGGGGTTCATCTTCTGGTAGCGGTAGATACTAAGCTGATCGTAGAGGAAGGCATCGGCGCGGCCCTGGGCGACTTCCTGGACGCAGGCGGTTTCCTCGCCGAAGGCGATCCGCTTGGCATCGGGGAGATTCGCCTCCGACCAGGTCTCGCCGGTGGTGGTGGCCTTTACGGCGATCTTTTTGCCGGGAGCCTTGAGGTCCTCGACCGAGGTGATCGGGGAGTTCTTCGGCGCGAGCACGGCCAGGCCGGTGAAGGCATAGGGCTCGGAGAAATCAATCGACTTGCGGCGCTCGTCGGTGGCGGTCATCGAGGAAATCACCAGGTCGATGCTGCCGGATTTCAGGGCCGGGATCAGGCCGGCGAAATCCATCGGCACGATTTTCAGCGGCCGGCCGAGTTCCTTGGCCAGCGCCTCGGCGATCTTCACGCCGACGCCGTCCGGGTTGCCCGCGTTGTCCTTCGTTTCGAAAGGAGGGTAGGTGAGTTCCATGCCGATCCGCAGCGTCCCGCCGGAGCCGCCGCCGGGGTCCGTTTTGGACTTGGAGCAGCAGGCAAGGAGGCAGCACAGCAGGGCAGCTATCAGTCGCGGCATGGCCGTGACCGTAGCCGGTCCGGGGCGTTTGACAGGCTTTTTTGCGCTAAAAGCCGTCTGAGGCGGAATGAGGGGATTTTTAACCGCGAATGGACGCGAATGGACGCGAATGGGGAGGTTTGGTGCGGTGCGGATGGCGGAAGTGACCCGGCAACTTTTCTTTGATTGCGGCACGGAACGTTGCAGGATCGGGGGAAGAATTTTTTATGAACGAGGGCACCACTTCCATTCCCCGGGACGATCCGGACCGTCAGCTTGCGATTGCCGATCCGGAGGGGGCGGGGGTGCCGCATGTCGGGATCGCGGGCGGGACGTATACGATCCTGGTTTCGGGCAAGGATACGGCGGGGAAGTACTGCCTGATCGACATGCATGTCCCGGCGGGTGGCGGGCCGCCGCCGCACCGGCATGACTTCGAGGAGTCCTTTACCGTGCTGGCGGGGGAGATCGAGGTGACCTTCCGCGGCGAGACGCAGGTGCTGCGCCAGGGGCAGACGGCGAACATCCCGGCGAATGCGCCGCACCGCTTCCGGAATACGGGAGAGGGTCCGGCGCGGTTGTTGTGCCTTTGTGCGCCGGCGGGGCAGGAGGAGTTTTTTCAGCTGGTCGGGACGCCGGTGTCCGGGCGGACCGAGGCGGCGCCGAAGCCCGGGCCGGAGGAGCAGGCGGCGCTGGTGGCGAAGATCCGGGAGCTGGCGCCACGGTTCGTGACGGAGATGCTGTGAGCTGGCAGAGCGCTCTGGGATTGGCGGGGAATCGCTTGGCGCGTCCCGCGTGCCGGGGACGGCCGGCAGGCGGCCGGAGTGCGCGATTTCATCGCGGAGTGTACCTGGGGCTTCTTCGCTGCGCTCAGTCACCCCAGGCTGGTATCGCGCCGGGCCTTTGGCCCTTTTGAATCGAGTGGTCTTGCCGGGTGCTGGAGCAAAAAGGGGGGCGTTCCTATTGCCTGATTTCGCACCTTCGGCGCTGTCCGGATTCGCTACGATGAATCCAGTAGATGCTTTCAGCCGCCGCTGCGGAAGTCGTAGGGGGTGTCGGTGTCGCGGCTGGTTTTGAACTGGAGGAGCAGGCCGACTTCCAGGAGGGCGATGGCGGACTTGCCGGAGAGGCGGAAGGGCAGGGTTTCGAGGTCGGCGACGATGTTCTCGTAGGCGCGGCCCCAGTCGCCGGTGATTTCGATGGATTGCCAGATGCGGAGAAAGGAGGCGTCGAGCGGTTGGCCCCCGGCGCCGGCGGCGTGGGGGGCGACGACATCGCTCTGCTGCTCCATTTCCGAGAGGACCTGGCTGAGGCGCTCGATGATGAAGTGGGTTCTGCGGCCGGGCTGGCTGGCGAGGGTGGCTTGAGGGGTGAGGTTCATCATTTTTTCGCGTCGCGGGTGGCTGCCTGGTCGCTGAGTTCCTTCAGGCGGGTGCGGGTGACAGGGCCTTTCTCGTCCTGCCATTGTGTGCGGTATTGGGCGGCTTCTGCCGCGTTCACGGCGGGGGCGGAATTGTCGAAGGAGTTCCGCAGGTAGGTGAGCAGGGCGGCCAGTTTGGCGTCGTCGCTGATGGCGGCGGCCATGGGGGCCATGGCGGCGAGGTAGGTGCCGTTGTTCTCCTTGGCGATGCCCTTCAGCACGGCGAGCGCGAGGACGGCGGGGTCGCCGGTGACGATGGGGGATTTCGCCAGCGGCGGGGCCATGAGCGAGGGGCCGGCGGGGGTGCCCTTTCCGTCCATGCCGTGGCAAGCGGTGCAGACGGCGAAGGCGGTCTTGCCAATGGCCATGGTGGCTGGGTCCGGGGGAGCGGCGGCGGCGAGGGGAAGGGCCAGGACGAAGAGGATGGAGAGAGCGCGCATGGGTTTGGGGACGACGGTGGATGGGCGTCGTCCTCTCCTAGCGCGGGGAGCCGTGGGCGTAAATGTGGCGAAATGCCGCGGGGGGGGCTGGAGGAGAGGCTTGTCGAAGGTGGCTGACACGCAGTGTCAGTCCGCAAGGGTTTGCCTGGCGGGCAAATCAAGCGTCCCGCTTCAGCGCGAAAGGTTCATGATCGCAGGTCGCATTTTCTCTTACTAGGCGAACCATAGTTTCTCCACACTTCGATGAACCAGCAGCCTGCGGCTGTAGGCTTTTAAAGCTGAAGCGGGACGCATCAGCCACTTTCGACA
>JAQGPE010000611.1 GCA_028293225.1 Akkermansiaceae bacterium
CACGCAGATCTTCCCTCTGCCGGGCCCATCGCTGAAGACCACCATCGGCACGGTGCCTCCTTTCACCTGGCTCAGCACCGCGACCACCACGGCCTACCGCGACGCCGGCAACTGGAGCACCGGCAAATCCCCTGCGATCACCGATGAGGTCTCGATCCCGACCGGCGCCCCGGTCCTGAATGACAACCTGGAGCGCGCCGCCGCGACCACCATCTCCGGCACCGGCGCTCTCACGGTCAATGGCCGCATCATCAACCACGGCACCTTCAACATCAGCGGTGGCAGCCTGACCCACTCCGGCAACTACTTCCTGGTCGGCAGCAGTGGCGTCGGCACCTTCAATCATACCTCCGGCACTTTCACCTCCACGGTCGATCGCGGCTGGTTCATCTCCGACAACGCCGCCGGCACCGGCTCCCGCTATCTGCTCTCCGGCACGGGAGTCCTGAATGTCACCCTGACCGGTCCGCTCAACGACCTCTACAACGTCCACTTCGGCAAAGGCGGACCGGGCGACGTCTTCAGCATGACCGGCGGCACGGCCAACTTCACCGCCACCGGGACCAACAACGTCTACCTTTCCCAAGGGGCCAGCATTCTGGTCTCCGGCGGAAATTTGAACCTCAATAAATTCGTCAGCTGCACCCTCGGCTGGCAGGCGGGCGACACCAATCACCTCGACGTCACCGGCGGCGCGGTGACCCTGACCGGCATGCCATTGAATGTCGGCGGCGGCTACGATGGCGAGGTCACCCTGGGCGGCGGCACACTGAGCGTCGACGGCCAGGTCAACCTCGGCCAGGCAGCGGGCAAGGGCGCCTTCACCATGACCGGCGGCCAACTCACCGCCAAGAGCATCACCAGCACGGCCAATGGCACCTTCGCCTTCAAGGGCGGCGCCATCGACCTGACGGGCGACCAGACCGCCATCGTCACCCAGCCGTGGTTCACCGGTGTAGCCGGAACCGCCGCCACCTACGATGCGACCCTGAACAGCACCCACATTGCGATCGGCGTCCCGAGCGGCGCGGCCTTCACCAACTGGGCCACCGCCGCCGGGCTGACCGGCGCCCAGGCTGCCGCCACCGCGGACCCGGACGGCGATGGCGTTCTCAACCTGCTGGAGTTCGCCGTGAACGGTGATCCCAAGTCGTCCGCATCCCGCGGCAAGACCGCCATGGCCGTCTCCTCCGGCACCGGCCTGCTGACCACCGCCGTGCGCAAGGACGCCGTGTTCGCCCTCGCCGGCGGCACCCTGTCGGCCACCATCGACGGCATCCGCTACAGCGTTCTGGGCTCGCGGGATCTGGCCACCTGGACCAGTGAAGTGGAGGAGGTCACTCCGGCCGTGCCTGGAAACGCCGGCACCCCGGACACCGGCTGGACGCTCCACAGCTTCCGCCTGAAGACCGCCTCCGGAGCCTCCGATAAAGGCGGCTTCCTGAAGCTCCAGGTCACCGAGACTCCGTAAGGGTAGCGGCCCGCGGCTTCCTATCCCATCACGTAAACCTCACGGGCGCTCTTGGAAACGAGGGTGCCCGTTTTCCTTCCCTGAACATGGCAACTACTCCGGCCACCGTAGATCGGGAGCTTTGCCATGCCAGAAGGGCTGGCGCGGATCGAAGAGATCCATGCCGTTGAGCATCGCCCGCCCGGAGGAATCGAGGGAAACTCCTGAAGCTGAGTTGTCCAGGCGGAGGATGATCGCCTTTCCTCCGTAGATCGATGGATCGAAGCGCGTGGTGCCCGGAACCATCGGAGCCATCACGACGGGGGTGCCGGGATCGGACTTGCTCGAAAGCCCGGCGACGTAGGCGAATCCGCACTCGCCGGGCGAAAGGGCGTGAGCGTCGTCGGCGAAAAGGCCATCCGGGTAGCGGGCCCCCGCGCGCCTGGCGTAGAAGGGCTTTTCGCTCTTCATGCCCGTCGCCAGCAATTGGCGAAAGAAGCTGTTCGAACTGCGGCCGCCGAGAGTCAGGGGCGTGGCCGTATCGGCCTTCACTTTCGCCGCGGTCGAGTCATCGGGGAAACGACCGTATTCCTCCTCGAACTCCTGGAGCGCCAGGCCGACCTGCTTGATGTTGTTGATCGCCTGACTCCCGTCCCCGTAAGCATTGGATCGCCTCAAAACCGACGAGAGAATCAAACCCATAAATACCAAAAGCCCGCAACCTCCGCCAATGATCAACAGGAGCGCGGACCTGGACTTCCGCCCTCTCAAGCGCCTCGAAACCGGCAGCTTCAAGGGGTCCGCACTTGCCTCGGAATCAGATGAAATCTCACTCATGGTCTCGGAACGAAGGAAGGGAATTTCCGGAAACTACTCCGGCAGCCGTAGGTCAGGAGCTTTGCCATGCCAGAAGGGCTGGCGGGAATCGAAAAGGTCCATGCCATTCACCGTTACGTGTCCTGAGGGATCGATCGGATAGCCGTTCGCGGAATTGTCGAGACGGAGGATGATCGCCTGACCCCCGAAAGGTTTGGGATCAAAGGTCGTGGTGCCGGGAATCAACGGCGTCACCAGCACCGGAGTCGAAGGATCGTTACTGGAGCTCAGGCCGGCGATGTAGGCAAAGCCACACTCCCCCTTGGCGAGGGCATGGGCATCGTCATCGAAGCGATTGTCCGGCCGCTTCGATCCGGCGATTTTCGCATAAAAAGGCAGCTCGCTTTTCAGGCCGTTCGCGAGCAGCTGCCGGAAGATCTGGTTCGAGCTGCCCCCGCCAAGAGTCAGCGGTGTGTGGGAGGCGGCTTTTACGGCGGCGGCCGTAGATGCGTCAGGGAACTGATTGTACTCCGCATCGAAATCCTGCAGGGCCAGGCCGATCTCCTTGATGTTACTAATCACCTCGGTGCGGGGGGAAGCAGGTGCCGACTTGAGGATGGAGGGCGCCGTCAGCAACCAGAGAATCAGAACCACGGCGCACCCTCCCCCGCCCCAGACAATCCAGCGCATCCGCCGGTGCGAACGCATGACTTCCGGTCCGGGCGGTGGCGGTGGTGCATCCGGCGGAGGCTGGGAAAGCATGACAGGGTCGTTCATCGGGGTTACTCCGGCCATTTGATATCGGGAACTCTCCCGGCCCAACACCGATTGCCGGAATCAAGCAGATCCTCACCTTCAACCAGAACCTGTCCCGAGGCATTGATGCGGAGGAGACTTATCGAACCATCCACTCTTAAAATGATCGCCATTCCGTCAA
>JAQGPE010000641.1 GCA_028293225.1 Akkermansiaceae bacterium
ATCCAGAACTCCGCCAGCTTCAGGTAATCGCTCTCCGCCACCGGCAGCCCGACCTTTTCCTTCAGCCCCGGCTCGTCCCGATAAAGCTGATACAACTCCACAAAAGCCAGTTCGCTGATCGCGTGTCCGGGCACGATGTTCTGCCGCGGCGGCGGCCCCATGATCACCGACATGTAGTTCGCCATCCGCGTCGCCACCTTCAGCAGTTCGGTCCGCCCGGTCGCCCGGTAATAATGCACCGCCGCCTCCACCAGGCAGCCGGCGTTGTAGACCGTGTGGGCGAAGCCATCGTCGAAACCTTTGCCCGGCGGATCGCTCCAGCGCACGCCGATCTGGTCCAGGGTCACCCCGGTATTCACATAGCCGTCCGGATCCACCGCCGCCGCCGCCGCGATCCGGGAAATATAGCCGTCCACCTGCGCCTGCAGTTTCGGATCGGGATGATTGGCCAGAAAGTCGGCACTCCCCGTGATCGTTTCGTAAACCAGGCCATCCCACCACGGCTCGCCCTGGTGCCCGCCGCTCTGCCGGGCCGCGACGCGGTCGAAATTCCGGAACGCTCCGTGCGTCTCGAACTTGCCGAAGACATCCGTCAGCGTCGTGGCCCGCCACACCGCGATCTTCGGCGACCAGAAGGCGTCGTCGATCCGGACGTCCCGGATCGGCACGGGAGTCAGAGCCACTGGCGCATCCCCCGCCTCGGTCAAGCCCGCGAACCCCAGCAACACCGCCGGAACAGCAAGCAGCCTCCCCCGGCGGAGCGGCAAAGACAGGCGGTTCCAGGGACGATTGCGCATGGAGAGATAGAACCAAACTCACCGAAAGGTTCAATGAGGATCAAACGCGGGAAAATTGAGAATTCTTGTCACCCGCGCCGGAGCAGCTTCAATCATTCCCCCACCCTCCCATGAACCGCGCCCCCCACAGTACGCCCCCGCCGCGCGTCGCCCTGATTGTCGAAACCTCCGGGATCTACGGGCGGAAGATCCTCAGTGGCATCTCCCGCTACCTGCGCTGCCACCAGCGCTGGTCGGTCTTTCTGGAGCAGCGCGAACTCGGCTCCCGCCCTCCCGCCTGGCTGCTGAATGAAAAGTGGGACGGCATCGTCAGCCGCCCCACCGACCCCGCTCTCGCCCGCGTTTACCGGAAAATGAACACCCCCGTGGTGGATCTCAATGACCTCCACGACCACCTCGGCCTGCCCTGGGTCGGCTCCGACCACCTCCTGATGGGCCGCCTCGCCGCCACCCACCTCCAGGAGCGCGGCCTGCGCCACTTCGCCTTCTGCGGCTACAGCAGCCAGCGCTGGTCGGAAAAACGCCGCCAGGGCTTCATCGATACCGCCACCGTCGATGGCCGCCCGATCCCCGTCTTCGAAAGCCTGCTGAAAGGCAGTGGCGCCTCAAACGGCGAGAAGGACCTCACCCGCATCACCCAGTGGCTCGCCCGCCTGCCGAAGCCCGTCGGCGTCATGGCCTGCAATGACGTCCGCGCCCTGGATGTCCTCAATGCCTGCGAACGCGCCGGTTTGCGCGTCCCGGAGGATGTCGCGGTGGTCGGCGTCGACAACGAGGAAATCCACTGCGACTTCTGCCACCCCCCGCTCTCCAGCGTCGAACCCGACCCCGAAGCCATCGGCTACCACGCCGCCGAGTTGCTCGATGCCCTCATGGCCGGCAAATCACCCGCCCAAACCAGCATCCTCGTCCCCCCGCTCCAGGTGGTGCCCCGGCCCTCCACCGACCTCCTCGCCGTCGAAGACGAACTCGTCAAACGCGCCGTCCGCCACATCCGCGACCACGCCCGCGGCGACTGCCACGTCGAGGACCTTGCCCGCCTGTTCAACGTCTCCCGCTCCACCTTGGAAAGAAGGTTCCGCACCGCCCTCGACCGCAGCCCGCAGACCGAGATCCGCCTGACCCGCATCAACGAGGTCCGCCGCCTGCTCACCGAGACCAACGCCACCCTCGAGCACATCGCCGAACTCTGCGGCTTCGACCACCCCGAATATCTCAGCGTCCTCTTCAAGCGCCTCACCAAACAGACCCCCGGCGAATACCGCCGCCAGTTCCAGCTCTCCCGCCAGTCCAAGTCCCACTAGCGGAGTCGCAGGAGAAAACCTGCGCCACATGCTTGCCAAGTGGCTGACACGTCCCGTGGCTGCTCTAACAGCCGACGGCCGCAGGCCGCACTTCACTTCATAGAGCCCCAAAGCGGGCTCACGCATATAGCCTGGGGTGCAACGAGCCTCCGGCGAGGCAACCCCAGTCAAACCCACCCGGCGAAAGCCGCACGACGAGCGCGCCCCAACCTTCCTCCTCCCCTCGGATCCCGCCGCGCTCGCTCTTCCTCCGATCCCGAATCCCCCCTATCGGAAATCCCACGGCCACAGGCCGCACTTTCCCCTCCCGTGCTCCTATTATCTTCATTTCGATCTTTACATACATTGAACCGCTATGCATTGTGCTTCCATGCTAAGCAAGGAACTCGTCGCCGCCTCCACCGAACCCATCGTCCTGGCGATCCTGGCTGAAGGCGAAAGCTACGGCTACGCCATCATCCAGCGCGTCAGGGCTCTCTCCGCAGAACAGATCGAATGGACCGACGGCATGCTCTACCCCGTCCTCCACCGCATGGAGAAACGCGGCCTGATCCAGGCCCGCTGGGGCGAAAGCGAAACCGGCCGGAAGCGAAAGTACTATGCTCTGCAAAACGATGGTCAGAAAGCGATCGCCGAGCACCACCGCCAGTGGTCCCTCGTTCAGTCGGTTCTGTCCGGATTGAGAAAGGAACAATATGTCTGACCTCGAAACCTCCATCACCGAATGGCGCACCCGGCTTCACGCCGCGGGCATCACCGCCACCGCAACCCTCGACGAACTGGAAAGCCATCTGCGCGATGATTTCGCCGCACAGATCGACTCCGGCCTCACCGCCGAACAGGCCTTCGCCAGAGCCGTGGAAAATCTCGGCTCTCCGCAGGACCTTCAACGCGAATTCGCCAAACCGGTCCACCCGAAAGCACAGCGCGGACAGCTCGATCTCACCCTCCTCGCTGCGATCCTCCAGTGCGCTCTCACCGCCCTTGTCCTGTTCGCCCCGGACATGACTCCGGGCCAGCGCCTCTCCGGCATTGCCGCCATAGGAGCCTCCGTGCTGATCGCGGCCACTCTGCGCTCCGCCCACCGCCTTCTCCCGGCCATTCGGGAGCCACGACATCGGCAGGCGCTCCTGCTCACCCTCGGACTGCTGCCCTGCCTCACCATCGCTTTCCTGGCGCAACATTTCCTCACCGATCCGGAAATCTCCGCCGGAGCCTACCTGGCCCAGCTCCTCTGGGTTTCCAGCCCCCCGCTGGCCGCTTACTTCGGCATCATTGGAGCCGTCGAAGCCGCTGCCCGGAAAGACGACGATGCACCTTCCGCCATCGCCTGATTCATCTCCTACGGCGCGCCTAGTTTGAAATAGTCGATCCCGAAATAATACCGCGCCCCGCCGCTCGCCGGGTTCGCCCCACTGACCTGCACCTTCACAACATATTTCCCATCCACCGGAGTAAAAGTCCCCAGATCCACCTCCGCCGCGTGGATCACACTCCCCGCATAGCCATCGAACTTCACCGCCGAGTCCTGCCCGTTCACCGCAAACGCCAGCACCCCGAAATCCGGCGCCTGCGTCGCCGCCAGCAGCAACCGGTGTGCCGCCCCATCCTGCACCGGGATCTCCACCGTCACGAAATCCCCTTCCTTCACCGCCTTCCCCAGCAACTGCCTGCCGCCGCTCCACACCCCGGCGCCAAACCCCTCCATGTCCTGCGCCTCATGCACCAGCCCCGCGCTGGCCGCTGAAATCTTCAGCCCCTCGGCATCGATCACTCCCGGGAAAGCCGGTGGCGGCGCCTGCGCCTCCGCCAGCGTCGGAATCACCGCCGTCGCCCCTTTCACATCGGCCGCGACACTCCCGCCCGGAAACGCATACCAGTAGGTGGTCGCCGCATAGATCAG
>JAQGPE010000644.1 GCA_028293225.1 Akkermansiaceae bacterium
GCCAGTTCTTCAGCCAGGCGATGCAGGATGCGGCCGCTGCGTCGCCCTCCTTGCAGCCAGCTTATCAGGAATACATGGCCACGAAGGCTCCTCCCGGCCCCTTCTTCGATCAGATGCTGGAGGCGCAGCGGCATGACCCCGCGATTTCGCGGGCGCTGGAGCCCTACCTGGAGCCCCGGCATCCGTCCCAGATCTACGAGGGCCTGCTGGAGGGCGCCGCGCTGTTCACCATCCTGTGGTGGGTGCGAAACCGCTGGCCGAATGCACCGCATGGCCTGCTGACCGGCCTGTTCTTCATCTTCTACGCGATCTTCCGGATCATCGGCGAACAGTACCGCGAGCCTGACGCCCAGATGATCGGGCCGCTCACCAGCGGTCAGTTCCTTTCCACCTTCATGATCGTGATTGGTGGGGGCTTCGTCGTCTATGCCTTCACCCGGAAAGACAGAACGCCCGGCATGACCGTCTGAAGGTCGCACCGGGCGCGGGAAAGGAAGCGGGGAGTGGAAACGGCGGTCGTTTACTTCTTCGGAATCGTCAGGCTCTGGCCGGGGCGGATCGTGGTGCCGGACATCCCGTTGGCCTTTTGAATCGCGCTGGCGGTGGTGCCGTAGCGCTTGGCGATGGCGTAGAGGGAATCCCCCTGGCGGACCGCGTAGCGGCTGCTGGTGGCGGGCTTGGGCTTCACTTTCACCGCGACCGGCTTCGGTTTGGTGGTCGTTTTGGAAGCCGTGGAGCCCTTGGTGGTTTTGGAAGACTCCTTGGTCGTGGTCTTCGACTTGGTCGTATTGGAGGCGACCTGGGTCTTGCCCTTGCCCTTGGAGTTCTTGGTCGTGGTCTGTGCGACGGCGGCCTTGCTCTTTGGCTTCGGACGATCCTCGTCGTCGTCACTGGAGCGGACCTGAGGGCGCGGCTTCGGCTGGTTCGATGCGATCGTCGCCGGCGGGCGGACGGTGATCGGCGGCTGGGTCACCGGCGTCACCGGGGTGCTGGAAGCGAAGCCGCCGCGCGACGAGGAGGCGGAACGACCTCCCATGAGAGGGGCCTGCAAGGCGACGATTTCCGCCTGGTCGGGCGAGGCATCGCTGCCGCTGCGGCCGCCTTTTTTCCACTTGGAAGGGCTGTCGGCCCAGGACTCGACGTAGTTTCCATTGGCATCGAATGGACCGGTTCCACCGGTGCCGGGACCACCGCCCGTGCCGGAATTACCGCAGGAGGCGAGAAACAGGGGGAAAAGGGAAAGGGGTAGCAAGAGCCAGCGCGTGCGCATGGGGGCGATTATGAGGATCGCGCGGCGCTTGGCAAAGCATCATTGGGGGGAAGCGTCGCATTGCGCGGTTGCCCGGATTTGCCCTTGATTTCAGGCGGTTGAGATGGCAGTGACGGGTGCCTGCACTTCGGTACGGGGCATTAGCTCAGTTGGTAGAGCGTCTCGTTCGCAATGAGAAGGTCAGCGGTTCGAATCCGCTATGCTCCACTTCCCCGGATCACGGGAATTCCTTGAGGTGGTGAGGATTTTTTCAAATCCCGGTGATTTTGAGAAAGTCCGTCAGAGTCCCTTCAGAGATCGCCAGACCGGCAAAAACGGTGCATCTTTGGCAACCGCGATGACCATCGAGATGGCCCTCGGAAGGGTAGGTCCTGCGATTGGCAGGTGCTTCTGAGAACCTCCGGTATGCAGAAGCGGGCTGCCTCAAATCTCCCCCTGGAAGGCCTGAATTCGTGGTAGATCGGGAGGCTCTCAGCCGCTTTTCCAACCGCCGATCAGCAAGTCAACTTCCACGACTTGGTCTCGAAGGGCGCCTCCGATCACCTTGAGAGGTCTATGGCTGGTGAGGCCGGAGCTCAAATGTATCTCGATCTTTAAGTAATAGACACATGGGTGAGGGATTGAACCTTGGTTGATTCAACTCGAATGCACTGTGAGCACTTGGCGATAGCGCACCGGGATACTTGCGGAAATGATCTTCAAAAAACAGGGGACGAGCAGGAGAATGGCGTGGGGAACTTCTTCCGGCGCCAGCTCCCGAGGCAGCAGGCGATCATTGCCATCAGTGCTGTTCCAGGTTCTGGCACGGAAGAGAATGTGATCTCGCTCCAGTTGGCGTGGCCGGAACCGTAGGATCCGAAATTCACAAGCGCTGGTGCAGGGCCGATACGGCCAGTCCAACCTGACAGCCTGTTTATCCCATCAATGCTCAGAGTCGCACTACCGGCTGCTGGGTCGTAAGCGACCTGATAGGTGTGGTAGCCTGTTCCACCGCCCTCGAAGGCGAAGGAAGTGAAACCCGAGTCCGTATTGAGACCGATGATCGGATCTCCATCCGGTTGGGTTCCGAACCCTATTTGGTAGATACCGGTGCTCGTGGCGTAGTCCGCGTAGACCCCGAAGTCCAGAGCGTCCGAAATGTCCACCAGTCTGACCGTCATGGTGAGGGTCCAGCCATTGGAGTTCGCATCAGCTTCGGCGGAAGCACTCATTGAAAACCGGTGATTGTAGGGGCCTCCGGTAGAATCGACGGACCATGCGTTCCGGCCCAAGTCTGCCGTGATCGGACCGGCGACCGCCGTGCTGTCGCTCAGCACAAATCCTTCGCTGGAGGGGTCATTGGAACCAGAGTGGGAGGCAATGACGGCCGCCCGGGTGCTGGGGACAATGGACAGCCAGATCACAGCGATGGGGATAAAAAGGATCTTCATGGGAGGAGATCTTATGCGATAGGCATTGAACACGAGGCGAGTACAAAAGCCGGGCCTGCGTTGTCGAGGCTAGGGCATTTTAATAAACTCGTAGCCGTTTCGCTTGGGCATGGCCGTATTTCCGACGGATCTGCGCAAACGCATCCTGGCTTCCTATGAGCGGGGAGAAGGCACCCGCGATCAGATCGCCAGCCGCTCTCAGGTCTCTTTGGGGAGGGTCAAGAAGCTCATCCAGCAGCGCCGCCATGGCGGTGACATCGCACCACGTCATCATCCGAGTGGACGCAAGCGGAAGATCCTCGAATCTCATAAGAAGGTCATGAATGACCTTCTGGGGAGCAAACCGGACATGACCCTGGAGGAGCTGCGCGATGCGACGGGTCTCTTCTGCACCCTTCCCGCCATTCACTACGCTCCGGCTGCAATGGAGCTGAAATATAAAAAGGCACTCAGTGCCAGTGAACAAGATCGCTCCGATGTCCTCGAAGTCAGCAAGAAATGGCGTGGACTCCAAGGCGGACTCGGCCCGGCCCGCCTTGTCTTTATCGACGAGAGCGGGGCGAAGACCAACATGACTCGCCTGCGCGGACGTGCGAGGCAAGCGGGTTCATTGCGCCGCGCCCTGCGGCCTTTGGCGGACGACGACCATGATCTCCTCGGTTCGGCTGGACGGAAGCTCGTCTTGTATGACCCTCGGAGTCTGCGACAGACACGGAGGTCTTCCGGACTTATGTGGAGGCGGTTCTTTGCCCGACGCTCAAACAGGGTGACATCGTCATTATGGACAACCTCGCTTCGCACAAGAACGCCGGGACCTTGGAACTGATCGCCAGGAGGGGTGCTGAAGCTTGTTTTTTGCCGCCCTACTCTCCTGATCTCAATCCGATCGAGAAGATGTGGAGCAAGCTCAAGGCAAGCCCGCGGTTGGTTTGCCTCGTGCGGATA